>JAZNNV010000277.1:0-15321 GCA_045580465.1 Faecousia sp. | reverse complement strand
TTCGGTCTCTTCGGGGGGCAGGGGAGAGATGACCTTGGTATGCACACCGTCGCTACCCACCAATGCAAGGGTGGAAAGACACACATCCTCCACGCCGTACTCGCCGTGCATCATGGTCGAGACCGTCAGCGCAGTACCGCTGCCGTTGAGGATGCACTTACAGATGTGACAGACGGAAATAGCGACGGCATAAAAGGTCGCACCCTTGCTCTTGATGACCTGCGCGCCGGACTTTTTGACGAAATCCTCCACCGCCTGCGGTGCGTTTTCGTCCCAGCGGATGCGCCGGGAGAGGGAGACGCTTTGGGCGTAGTTGTTGATCTTGTTGTTGGCGATGGTCGCCAAAGACCACGGCACAAAGGAGCTGTCGCCATGCTCGCCGTAGACGTGGGCGTGGACGTTCTTGGGGCTGATGCAGAAGCGCTTGGCAAGCTCAGACTGCAGGCGGCTGGTATCCAAAACCGTGCCGGAGCCGAGAATGCGGTTTTCGGGAATGCCGGAGATCTTGGTGAAGACATAGGTCAGAATGTCAACGGGATTGGAGACCAGAATATAGATGGCATCCGGCGCGTACTTGACGATCTGCGGGGTGATCTGCTTGAGAATGTTCACGTTGGTCTGCGCCAGCTCCAGACGGGTCTGACCGGGCTTGCGGGGTACGCCGGAGGTGATGATGACGATCTGAGAACCGGCTGCGTCCTCGTAATCGCCGGCGCGGATGATCGCAGGGGAGCAGAAGGGCGCGCCCTGGTAGATGTCGAGGGCTTCACCAAAGGCCTTTTCCTTGTTGATGTCGATGAGTACCACTTCGCTGGCGATGCCCTGCACCATAATGTCGTTTGTGATGGCAGAGCCGACGCTGCCGGCACCGATAACGGTGATTTTGGTTGACATAACATATCCTCCTTGCATACCTGCAATAAATATTTTTCTATCGATTGAATTATACTGATATTGCTTTTGGATGTCAAGAGTAAAATATACTTTTGGGAAAACTTTGAAAAACAGTTGCACCTTGCGTATCTTTTTGATATAATATCCGTTATAATGGAAGAGAGTATATCAATTTCGATTTTTATGGGAGGTGCCGTATATGAACAAGAAGCTGGGACGGCTGTTTTGGCCCGGTCTGTGGGTCTATTTTCTGGTGTTGTCGGGCTTTGTGGCGGCCGCACTTTTCCTCGGGCAATATATTCTGGCGGCAGTAGAGGGTGGTATTGCCATTTTGCTCGCTGTCTATTATGTCATATGCCGCATGAACCGTCGCCGTGAAATTCAGGCGTACGTCAATACCGCCCTCGGCAGCGAGGGCTACGAAAGCGGTACGGCATCCCCGTTTCCGATGGTTCTGGTTCGGATGGGCGATAAGTCTGTTCTGTGGGCGAATGAGGAATTCACCTCCATCACCGGCTATCAGGAGCGCTATCTGGAGCAGCCGCTGAGCAACGTGATGCCCGGCTTTTCTCTGGACTGGCTGCTGTCCGGCAAGAGCGAGTATCCCTACGATGTGACGCTGTCCGGTCGCCGCTACCGCATTTACGGCAGCACCTTCCGGGCAAACGATCCGGATGCGACCTCTCTGGGCATGCTGTACATGAGTGACCTGACGGAGCTGTATCTGGTGCGTGATGAGTACATCCGCTCCCGCCCCGTGGTGTGCATCATCCTGATCGACAACTACGAAGAGCTGATCAAGAATCTGACAGAAAGTGCCATCTCCAACCTCAATGCCCGTCTGAATGAGGTCATTACTTCGTGGGCAGAGGATTACCACGGTCTTTACAGACGGTTGGAGCGCAACCGCTTCCTGCTGGTGTTCGAAAAACGTGATCTGAACCGGGCGGTGGAGGGCAAATTCTCCCTGCTGGAGGAAATTCACAGCGTTGAAAATCCCGCCGGTCTGGAGGCATCCATCTCCATGGGCATCGGTGTCGACAGCGTCAGCTTTGAAGAAAGCTACAATTTTGCGGCGCTGTCCATTGAAATGGCGCTCAGCCGCGGCGGCGATCAGGCGGTTGTCAAGGATCGCTTCAACTTCACCTTCTACGGCGGACGCAACAAGGAAAACGACCAGCGCAGCAAGGTCCGTTCCCGTGTCACCGCAAACTCCCTGATGGAACTGATCGGACAGAGCAGTCAGGTGTTTATCATGGGTCATAAGAATGCTGACCTTGACTCTGTCGGCGCGGCAATGGGCGTCGCCTGTCTGTGCCGCAAGCGGGGCAAGAAGCCCTACATCGTCCTCGATCTGGAGCGCAACGTGGCGGAAAAGCTGATCGACGAGATCCGTGCCGTGCCGGAGTATCAGGATGTATTCATCTCCGGTCAGGAGGCAATGCTGTTGGCGGACAACCACAGCGTTCTGGTGGTGGTGGATACCAACCGCCCCGATCAGGTGGAGCATCAGCCCCTTTTGGAGGCGATCTCCAAGGTGTGTGTGGTGGACCATCACCGCCGTGCGGCAAGCTACATCAACCCCGTGGTGGTCAACCTGCACGAGCCGTATGCATCCTCTGCCGCGGAGCTGGTGACGGAGCTTTTGCAGTACGCGGTTGAAAAGGCGGATGTTCTGCCCATCGAGGCAAAGAGCCTGATGGCAGGTATCTTCCTCGATACCAAGAGCTTTAACGTCCGCACAGGTGAGCGCACCTTTGAAGCGGCATCGGTGCTGCGTCTTTGGGGCGCGGATACCGTCGAAGTAAAAAAGCTGCTGCAGAACGATTTTCAGGATACGATGGCGAAATATCAGATCATCAAGTCCGCCCGCCTTTACCGGCAGGAGATCGCCATTGCGGCACTCAACAGTCCCACCTCCCGGGCGCTGGCAGCCCAGGCTGCGGACGAGCTGCTGAACATCTCCGGCATTACCGCGTCCTTCGTGATGTACCCGGATGGAGATCAGGTGTTCATTTCTGCCCGTTCCATCGGCGATGCCAATGTGCAGGTGATCCTGGAGCCGCTGGGCGGCGGTGGTAATACCGCAACTGCCGGCGCGCAGATAAGCGGCTGTACGGTCAAGGAGGCACTGGACAGACTGGTGCTTTCCATCGACAAGTTCTATGAAACATAACGGATAAGGAGAATAGATATGAAGGTTATTTTGCTGCAGGATGTGAAGGGCAAGGGCAAAAAGGGTCAGATGCTGGAGGTATCTGACGGCTACGCCCGTAACTTTATGCTGCCCAAGAAGATGGCGGTCGAGGCAACCCCCGATGCCATCAACACCATGCGTATGAACGACAAGGCAACCCAGGAGCGCATCGCCAAGGAAAAGGCAGAGGCACTGGCACTTTCCAAGCAGCTGCGGGAGCTGACGCTGGTGGTCACCGCCAAGGGTGGCGGCGCAGGCCGTCTTTTCGGCTCTGTGACCAATCAGGAAATTGCCGATGCCCTGAAGGCAAAGGCAGGCATCACGCTGGACAAGCGCAAGATCGTCATCAGCGATACGATCAAGTCCGTGGGTACCTATACCGTCACTTGCAAGCTGGGCTACGAGATCTCCGCACCCCTGACGGTGAAGATCGAGGAAGCATAAGAAATCAAAATTGTTTGTAGGGCGGGTGCTTGCTCCCGCCGCTGCGATATCAGAAGAAAGAAAAACAGGAGAGAACAACTATGGCCATGGATGAACTGTTATCCCGTCAGCAGCCCCAGTCCTTGGAGGCGGAGCAGGCGGTTCTGGGCTCAATCCTCATTGACAGCCGCTGTGTTGCCGATGTGATCGGCGTCGTGCGCCCGGATGATTTCTTCCTTGAGCAAAACCGGGAGATTTTTGAAGTCATTTACTCCATGTTTAACTTCTCCCAGACCATCGACCCGGTGACTGTGCTCAACAGAATGCGCGAAGCCGGTGTCTATCACGACAATTCCAAGGATTATATCATGCAGCTGATGCAGATCACCCCTACAGCTGCCAATGCCGTGCGCTATGCAAATATCGTACGGGAAAAGTCCATGATGCGCGCCTTGGCGCAGGCTGCCGATGACATTTCGGAGACGGTCTATTCTCAGGTCGGCACACCGGCGGAGATGCTGGAGGCGGCGGAGAAGAAGATCTATGCCATCCGCAAGGGCGAGCGTCAGGATTCGCTGGAGCATATCGGCACGATCCTGCACAAGGTCTATGACCACCTGACAGAGCTGAGCGAGTCCGATTCCGCCTTCCCGGGTCTCTCTACGGGTCTGCGGGATCTTGACTACAAGATCAACGGCTTGAACAAGTCCGATCTGCTGCTGGTGGCTGCCCGTCCGTCTATGGGTAAGTCTGCCTTTGCATTGAATCTGGGCGTGAACGTGGCGAAAAAGTACGATAAGACAGTTGCCATTTTCAACCTTGAAATGTCCAGAGAGCAGCTGGCAATCAGACTGCTTGCCAACGAGAGCTTTATCGATATGCAAAAGCTGACCACAGGTAACCTCAGCGAAGAGGAGTGGATCAAGCTGGGCATGGCTTCCTCTGCCTTGAGTCAGACAGATATCCACATTGATGACAACCCCACAGTCACCGTTGCCGATATTAACGCAAAGTGCCGCCGCATCGACAATTTGGGCCTTGTGATCATCGACTACCTGCAGCTGATGCAGGGTTCCGGCTATGGAAAGAACAACGATAACCGCGTGGTGGTGGTCAGCGAGATCTCCCGCGCCCTGAAGATCATGGCGAAGGAGCTAAACGTTCCTGTCGTCTGTCTGAGTCAGCTGTCCCGTGCAGTGGAAAGCCGTACTGACAAGCGTCCGATCCTGTCGGATCTTCGTGAATCCGGCGCCATCGAGCAGGATGCTGACGCGGTTATGTTCCTTTATCGCGACGATTATTACAACAAGGAAACTGAGGAGAAGGGCGTTACCGAGTGCATCGTGGCAAAAAACCGTCACGGCGAAACGGGTACCGTCAAGCTGCAATGGCTGGGTCAGTACCAGCACTTCTCCGACAGGGAGTGGAAGCATGCTGACTAAGCTGCTGCAACAGCTGCGCCGCTATGAGATGGTCGCACCCGGCGATCGGGTAGTTTGTGCCGTTTCCGGCGGCGCGGATTCCATGGCGCTGCTGTGGAGCTTTTACCTGCTGCGGGAGAAGCTGGGCATCACTTTGGCTGCCGCCCACTTCAATCACGGTCTGCGTGGCGAGGAGTCCGATCGGGACGAAGCCTTTGTCCGGGCGTTCTGTGACCGCTATGACATCCCGCTTTTTGCGGGAAACGGCGCAGTCAAAGCCGGTAAAAAGGGCTTGGAAGCGGCAGCGCGGGAAGCCCGCTATGCCTTTTTCGGCACGCTGGACGGCAAAATCGCCACAGCGCATACCGCAGACGATAACGCAGAAACGATCCTGATGCATCTGGTACGCGGCACGGGTCTTGACGGACTGGGCGGTATTGCGCCGGTCAGCGGCAAGGTTATCCGCCCTATGCTGGGTGTTACGCGGGAAGAAGTGGTGGCATTTTTGGATGAATACCACATTTCTCATGTGGAGGACAGCTCCAACACAAAAGACGCATTCCTGCGAAACCGCCTGCGCCATCACGTGATGCCTCTGCTGAAGCAGGAAAATCCCTGCCTTGCGCCCAATCTTTCGGAAATGGCGCAGTCTCTGCGACTGGATGCGGAAGCGCTCAAAGGGATGGATGCCGGCGATGCGGACATTCCTGCCCTGCGGCAGATGGGAACGGCGCAACGCAACCGCGTGCTGGCGCGCTTTTTGAAGGAAAACGGTGTTTTGGAGCCGGAGCGCAGCCACATCCGCATGGCGGAAGCCTTGGTTTTTTCGGAAAAGCCCTCTGCGTGGGCAGCATTTCCCGGCGGCGTGATCATCGGACGGGAGTATGACCGGCTGGTGCGCCGTGAAAAGAAAGGCGGCATTGAACCGCTGGTGCTGCAGCCGGGAGATACGGCGCTGCTGCCGGAGCTGGGGCTTCGGGTGCGGTATCTGCCCGCGGAGGAGATCCGCAATACAAAAGAAATTTTCACGATCAATGGGGATGGCCCGATCACCTTGCGCGCGAGATGCGCCGGCGATACCATCCGCCTGAACGCAGGCACGCAGACCCTGAAGAAGCTGTTCATTGACCGCAAGATCCCCGCCGCCCGTCGGGATGCGATCCCGGTTTTTGCAGATGAGCAGGGTGTGCTGGGTGTTTATGGAATCGGTGCAAATGTGGATCGGCTGGCAACAAAACTGCCTGCCATGCAGATCTGCGTGGAGACATTATAAATCTACAGACGGGAGAGGTAACCATGGAAAGAGATATTCAGGAAGTTTTGCTGTCAGAAGAACAGATCCAGGCGCGCATTAAGGAGCTGGGCGAGATCCTGACGGAGGAGTATCGGGATAAGAACCCCATCATTCTGGGCGTACTGAAGGGCGTGGCGATTTTCTATGCAGACATGATCCGTCAGATCAAGGTGCCTTGCCAGATGGATTTTATGTGCATTTCCTCTTACAAGGGTACAAGCTCCACCGGCAACACGAATATCCGGCTGGATCTGGCAGCGGACATCCGCGGTCGCCATGTGCTGATTCTGGAGGATATCTACGACACCGGCAACTCCCTGACCTATCTTGTGAACTACCTGAAAATGAAGGAGCCTGCCTCCCTGAAGATCTGCACATTGCTCGACAAGCCGGAGGGCAGAAAGCCAGGCGTTACCCTGAAGGCAGATTATGTGGGCTTTACCATTCCCAAGGCCTTCGTGGTAGGCTACGGTCTTGACTATAATGATTACTACCGCAATCTGCCCTATGTGGGCATTTTGAAGCCGGAAGTATATACTTAACAATAAGGAGTATTCAATTTGAAAAAACGTGGTATCATGCCGGTGCTGCTTTACATGATCGTGTTTGCACTGGTACTGAGCTTGGTGTTCGGTCTGTTCGGCAGCGGCAGGGACGGACTGAGCTATTCTGAGATCGTCGGTCTGTTCCGCAAGGAGCAGGTCAAGAGCTTTGTGGTGCAGGATGATGTGATCTATCTGGAACTGCACAATCCCTATAACGGTCAGACAGAGCTGACCTGTGATCTGGCGGATGCTGCCGAATTCCATCGTCAGATGGAATCCCTTTTGCAGGCGCAATCGGAAAGCGGTGTGCTGGAAGAATACGATTTCCGCCCGGAAAGCGGTTTTTCTCCCTATGATCTGGTGCTGCCGCTGCTGATCGTTGGCGGTGTGCTGATGCTGGTGTGGTTCCTGATCATGGGCAGGATCAACAGCAACAACAATAACCCCATGGCAAACTTCGGCAGAGCCCGTACCACCTTGGGCACGGAGGGCGAGAAGGTGACCTTCAACGATGTCGCCGGCGCGGACGAGGAAAAGCAGGAGCTGCAGGAAATTGTTGACTTCCTGCGTGACCCTCAGAAGTATCGCGCCATCGGCGCACGAATTCCCCACGGTCTTTTGCTGGTCGGCCCTCCCGGTACGGGTAAAACCCTGCTGGCACGTGCCGTGGCGGGCGAGGCGGATGTGCAGTTTCTGTCCATCTCCGGCTCTGATTTCGTAGAGCTTTATGTGGGCGTCGGCGCAAGCCGTGTCCGCGATCTGTTCGATCAGGCGAAGAAGGTTGCGCCCGCGATCATCTTCATCGACGAGATCGATGCGGTGGGTCGTAAGCGCGGCTCGGGTCTCGGCGGCGGTCACGATGAAAAGGAGCAGACCCTCAACCAGCTGCTGGTTGAAATGGACGGCTTTACCAAGAATGAAGGCGTGATCGTCCTCGCGGCGACAAACCGCCCGGACATTCTCGACCCGGCGCTGCTGCGCCCCGGACGTTTTGTCCGTCAGATCCATGTGGGTGCGGCGGATGTCAAGGGTGGTGGGGGGATCCTCAAGGTCCACGCAAGGGGCAAGAAGTTGGATGGAAGTGTCGATCTGCGCCTTGTGGCACGCTCCACGGTGGGCTTTACCGGCGCGGATCTGAGTAACCTGATGAATGAAGCTGCCATCCGTGCCGCCCGGGAAAATCGCCCGGTGCTGACCATGGAGGACCTGAACGAAGCGATGATGAAGATCCTCGCCGGTCCTGAAAAGCGCAGCCGCGTGCGTCAGCGCAAGGATCTGAAGGAGACTGCCATCCACGAGGCAGGTCACGCCGTTGCGATGTACCATCTGCCCACCCAGGATCCTGTGCTGCAGATCACCATCGTCCCCCGTGGCAGAAGCCTTGGCGCTACATGGCACATTCCCAAGGATGACAGCACCAACATGACCCGCAATCAGATGTACGAGGAGATCGTCAGCTTGCTGGGCGGCCGTGTGGCGGAAGCACTGTTCGTGGGCGACATTTCCGTGGGCGCATCCAACGACATCGACCGGGCAACCAAGCTGGCGCGGGACATGGTGGCGCGCTACGGCATGTGCGAGGCACTGGGTACGGTCAGCTATCTGGGAGGCGGTGAGGTGTTCATCGGTCGTGACTACCAGACCACCAAGAGCTACTCCGAGAAGGTCGCCGGAACCATCGACGATCAGGTGAAGCTGCTTGTGGACAAGGCTTACGAGCATTGCGCCAAGATCCTCAAGGAGAATGAGGACAAGGTCATGGCAGTTGTGGAGCATCTGCTGGCAAACGAGACCATGTCCGGCGCGCAGTTTACTGCCTGCATGGAAGGTCGGGAGATCGGCGAAGCGACACCCGTGTCGCTGTTCGATGCCCACAAGGATGAAGAATAAGAAAAAGCGTTGCAGTTACGGCTGCAACGCTTTTTTGCATGGCGGGAGCAAGCACCCGCCCTACCATACTACAAAAAATGTCAACATGGCGGCTGCCGTGCTTGACACCGCCCTATAAAAAGATTATGATAAGCTTAGAAATATGAGCCAACCAAGGAGGGCTATCAAATGAAGCAATTTATGGATCAGGATTTCCTGTTGAAAACAGAAGCTGCCAAGAAGCTCTATCATGAGCATGCGGCGAAAATGCCCATCATCGACTACCACTGCCACATCAACCCCATGGAGATCTATGAGGACAAGCGCTACGAGACCATCACGGAAGTGTGGCTGGGCGGCGTCCACTACAAGTGGCGCGCGCTGCGCTCCTGCGGTGTGCCGGAATACTACATCACCGGCGCGGCAACTCCTGCTGAAAAGTTCCAGAAGTGGGGCGAAGCAATGCCCAATCTCATCGGTAACCCTTTGTATCACTGGACCCATCTGGAGCTGCAGCGCTACTTCGGCATCACCGAGCCGCTGACCGGCGAGAATGCCATGGAGATCTACGAAAAGTGCAACGCGATCCTTGCACAGCCCGATATGTCCGTGCGGGGCATTATCCGCAAGTCGGGTGTCAAGCTCATCGGCACGACGGACGACCCCGTGGATGACCTGAAGGCGCACGAGCTGCTGGCAGCCGATCCTACCGCTCCTGCGGTAGTTCTGCCCTCCTTCCGCCCCGACAAGGCGATGCGCGCCGACAAGGCGACCTTCCCCGCATACGTTGCCCAGCTGGAAAAGGTCGTCGGCTATGAGATCAACTCCGTTGCCGATATGAAAAAGGCTCTGGCCGACCGTATCGATTTCTTCGCAGCCCACGGCTGTGCCGTCTCCGACCATGCCCTCGACTACTGCTTCTGCGTGGAAGCGAGCGAAGCGGAGCTGGATGCCATCTTTGCCAAGGCAAAGGCAGGCGAGGCGATCACTTGGGAGGAACAGCTGGCTTACCATACTGCACTGCTGATCTTCGTGGGTCAGGAATACTGCAAGCGTAATTGGGTCATGCAGCTGCACTTCGGCTGCCTGCGGGATAACTCCAAGACCATGTTCCGCAAGCTGGGTCCCGACACCGGCTTTGACTCCATGAACGACGCTGCCAACGCAGCAGGTCTTGCAAAGCTTCTCAACGCTCTGGAAGAAGCAGGCGCGCTGGGCAAGACGATTCTCTACTCCCTGAACCCCGCCGACAACGGCATCATCGGCACCATCATGGGCGCATTCCAGACCGACAGCCCCATCCCCGGCAAGGTCCAGCAGGGCTCTGCATGGTGGTTCAACGATCACAAGATCGGCATGCAGGATCAGATGCTGAGCCTGATGAATCTGGGCGCATTCGGCACCTTCAACGGCATGCTCACCGACTCCCGCAGCTTCCTGAGCTACACCCGTCACGAGTATTTCCGCCGCATTCTCTGCAATCTGGTGGGTCAGATGGTGGAAGACGGCGAATATCCTGCCGACTGGGCGCGTCTGGGTCAGCTGATCGAAAACGTCAGCTATTACAACACTCTGCACTATTTCTCTTTCGACCGTTTTCTGAAGTAAGGAGAGCATCATGAAGTATCATGTGACGAACATTTACGACGAGTACGGTATTGCCAAGCCGGAAAATGCCATCGGCAAGCTGACCTGCTGGATTCAGACACCGAATAAGAATAACTATCCCACCCGCAAAATGCCTGCCATTCTCGTTCTGCCGGGCGGTGGTTATGCAGCTACTTCTTCCCGGGAGGCAGAGCCGATCGCCATGGAGTTCTATGCCCGTGGCTACAGTGCCTTTGTGCTGGATTACTCTTGCGCCCCCGCCAAGTTCCCCACTGCGCTGCGGGAGGCGGTGCTGGCAATGGATTACATCCGCAAGCATGCGGCGGAGTGGGACATCAATCCGCAGATGGTGGCTGCCATCGGCTTTTCCGCCGGCGGACATCTGTGCGGATGCTTGGGCATGATGTACGATTGTCCCGAGGTCTCCGATCTCGTCACCGGCGATCAGGCAAGACCTGACGCACTGGGACTTTGCTATCCCGTTGCCGTATCTTGGGGCAAGACCCATGATAATTCCTTTATCAATCTGGCGGGAGACGATCAGGCACTGCGTGACCGTCTGTCCCTCGACCGTTTGGTGCGCCCGGATATGCCTCCCGTTTATATTTGGCATACCCGCACGGATGCAACGGTTCCCGTTCGGAACTCTCTGGTACTTTCCGTTGCGCTGGATGAGGCGGAAGTCCCCTTTGCCATGCACATCTACGGCACGGGTCGCCACGGTCTGTCTCTGCCCGATGCCCGCACCCATCCTGCCAACGAGCTGCCGGAAGTCAGCCTTGACATGAAATACTGGGTGGACGAGTGTGCCGGCTTCTTTGCTGAGCGCGGCTTTGCGATCACAGAATAAAAAGAAACCCGGAGGTGCTCAGCACCTCCGGGTGTTTCATTTTAATCTCTGCCGAAGATCTTGTCGAGGATCTTTCGGTTTGCTTCGAGGTCGGCGACCTTGACATCGACCAGCCAGCCAACGCTCATGTCCTCAAACGTACCCAACGCAGGAATGTGCTGGTTGTTGATGTTTGCGGTGGCGAGCATCGGGAAAAGGGTTCTGACATAGCCGATCAGCTCTGTTGCGGACATGTCGGTTTCGATGAAGCCGCTCTGCAGAATTTCTGTTGCGATAGAGATCAGTGAGCCCACATCTTGGCTGCGCAGGTTGTTCATGATCGCAGTCAGAACATTGCGCTGACGCTGGGTGCGGTTGATATCCCAGTCAATCTTGCGGATTCGGGAGTAGCAGAGTGCCTGCCTGCCGTCCAAATGCTGGGGACCGGGCTCCAGATCAAATGCGTAGACCTCATTCAGGTGGTCAGCCTCAGCCTCGGTCAGCGTGATGGTGACACCGCCCAGCATATTGATGATGCTTATAAAGCCATCAAAATTGACGACCACATTGGCATCCACATGGACACCAAAGTTGATTGCCAGCGTTTTGCTCAGCAGACTGACACCGCCCCACTGATAGGGTGCGTTCAGCTTGCTTGCATTGTAGCCCGGGATGGCAACGTAGGTATCACGCAGGAACGAGGTCATGGTGATGGAATTCTTGTTAGTGTCAAAGCTGCACAGGATCATGGAATCGGAGCGCTGGCGGTCCTCACCGGGACGGCGGTCCTCACCGATCAGCATGATATTGATGATACCATCTACCCTCAGCTCGTCGGGGGAGAGGTAAGGCAGCGTTTCAAGCACGATGTCCTTTTCGGGGACGCTGGGGCTGGTGGATTGGCTGCCTGAGGTGGGATCGATGGTGTAATCGGGATCGGTTGCCGTTGCCATCTGGCTGGGGGATAGTGTTCCGTCGATGAGAGAATTGTCATCATGGGTGATGAAGCTGAGCAGATGGTGGATATAGGCGGTGGCAAAGATCAGCACAAAAAGGATCAGTGCCAGCGTGACACAAAGGATCAATAAAGTCAGTCGCTGCCATGAGAAGGCTTGCGACTGGGGTCGTTTGCTCATAGGGATGCCTCCGAATCATTGGCGATGCGCCAGTCGTAGTAACTTATTATACCTCCGTTCGACATAAAAAGCCAGCCTTTTTTCAAAATTCATGAAAAATTAAAGGTTTGGACATTTCCGCGGCGATGAAAAGGCTTGCCCGTAAGAGCAAGCCTTTTGTTTTATTGCGTTAACCGCCGAAATTCGGCAGCCAGTATTCGTACCACTGCTCGGCAGTTCCGTCCTGCGGCAGGTCACTGCCGGCAGGAGTCACGGCAGGAGCCTGATTCTTTTCTGCAAAGGTGATGCTCAGCTCCAAGACCTGACGGTTACGGTAGACGAAAATGGTGGTAGTATCGTTGGCTTCAAAGTCACGCATCGCCTTGTCCAGATCCTCAAGGGACGTTACAGTGTATTCTCCGATGCCGACGATGATGTCACCGGATTTCAGTCCGGCGGCTTCGGCAGGCGTGCCGGCTTCAACACTTTCCACGTACACGCCCATGCCGTCCGTGCGGGTACTGACGTTCACACCCATGTAGGGGGCGGAGATAAAGCCGTTTTCGATCAGCTCATTGATCAGACTCTTCACTTCGTCAATGGGGACGGCGAAGCCGATGCCCTCGATGTTCACGCCGGAGGCGGATTGACCGGAGTATTTGGAGGTGGTGATGCCGATGACCTCGCCCTTCATATTGAACAGCGGACCGCCGGAGTTGCCGGAGTTAATGGCGGCATCGGTCTGGAGCATGCTGATGACGGTGCCGTCGTTGCGGATGTCCCGATCCTTGGCGCTGATATAGCCGACGGTCAGAGAGTTGCTCAGCTGACCCAGCGCGTTACCCACAGCCACCACCTGATCGCCGACGATCAGATCATCGCTGCTGCCCAGCTTGACGAAGGCAAGGCCGGTCGCTTCGATCTTCAGCAGGGCGAAGTCGTTGCGGTCATCGTAGCCGATGAGGGCGGCGGTGTACTCGGCGTCGTCCTCGGTGGTGACAGTCAGCTTGGTCGCGCCGTCGATGACGTGCCGGTTGGTGACGATATAGCCATCCTCGGAGATAATAAAGCCGGAGCCGAGGGACGTAGCTTCCGTTGTCTGACCGTAGATGTCAGCGGTCTTGGTGGCAGTGATGCAGACAACACTGCGGCGGTTCTGAGCATAGACCTGACCGGGGGTCAGACCGTCAGCCGTGCCGGTGCCGGAAACGGAGTTACCGTTGCCGGTGAAGGAGTTGTCCTCGATCTTGTCCTCCAAGTCCTTGATCTGCTGCTGCAGGTCGGAGATCAGCTTGGAAGTTTCTGCATTGCTGGTGCGCAGATGTTCAAAGCAAATGCAGTAGGGGATCATTGCCACAAGCAAAACGACAGCCACAACGATAATTTTCCATGCCCTTTTGCCGGAACGCTCCTTCGGAAGCGCGTCCACCGGCGGCAGATCCTCCAGTGTCGGCGCGGCAGACTTTTGGGGCTGCTCAGCCGCGGGGTCATGCATCACGTAGGGAGAGTCTGCAAAGGGAGAAACCTTTGCGGCAGGCTTCGGCGCTGCCTCAGGCTGCTGCGTGATGTACGGAGAATCCGCAAAAGGGGAGACCTTTTCGGTGACCGTGGGATTTTCCTGCTCGGGCACGAGGTTTTCATTATTTTCCATGGTAATTCCTCCCGGATGGTTGTCTAATGTCATATTAGCGGTCGGATGTGAAAAAAATATGTACGATCGCCAAAAAAATTATAAACAAAGGTTGGCAAAAATGGAACTTTTCCGCCGGATATTATCATACCTTCTTTTTTGAATGCCGTCAAGCAAAAGAAAAAGCGGCGGTACAAACCGCCGCTTAATGACCTCACTTCTTCCGGAAGGACTTGCAGTCGGTACACTGATCCATGGCAGGATTCTGCTCGTGTGTGCCGACAAGAATGCGGTCCAGAGAGCAGTAGTTCTCGGTGTCGCAGTGATAGGCGCACTGCTGAACGGTGCATTCGATGCACTTGTTTGCCTTGCAGCTCATGATCATTTCCTCCTTTTTGTGGGTTCGAAATCAGTATACCCGGATTTGAAAAAAGCCTGTCAGGAAAAAGCTTCCAATTCTTGCAATTACTGTGATTCCGTGCTATGATAAACAAAATTAAATCAATAAAAAGGAGAATCGTTATGGCGAAAATTGCCCCTTCTATTTTGTCTGCGGACTTTGCAAATCTGGAGCGTGACATCCATAATCTGGAAGAATGCGGCGCGGATTGGGTACACGTTGACGTGATGGACGGTATCTTTGTGCCCAATATGTCCATCGGCATCCCTGTGGTGCAGGCGCTGCGCCCCGTGACCGATCTGGTGCTGGATGTGCATCTGATGATCGACCGCCCCATCCGTTACGTGGAGCAGTTTATCAAAGCGGGCGCGGACTATGTGACCATTCACATTGAGGCTGACCAGCCTCAGAATACCCTCGAAGCACTGGACAAGATCCATGCCCTCGGCTGCAAGGCTGCCATTTCTCTGAAGCCCAAAACCCCTGCCGAAGCTGCCATCCCCTACCTGCAGAAATGCGACATGATCCTGGTGATGACCGTGGAACCCGGCTTCGGCGGCCAGAAGTTTATGGCGGACCAGATGCCCAAGATCAAGCAGCTCAGAGAATGGCTGGATGATATCAACCCCGACTGCGTCATCGAGGTGGATGGCGGCGTGGATGCCAACACCCATGCAGTCTGCAAGGAAAACGGCGCGGAAGTTCTGGTGGCCGGCTCTGCCTATTTCAAGGCAACTGACCGGGCTTCTTTCGTCAAGACAATTCAGGGATAAAACAATTGTAGGGTGGGAATATATTCCCGCCCTACATTTCGCTATGAGGTTGCTGTGAGGAGAAGGCTTTTATTTATCAGGAAAACAGCACTTTACCCATATCCAGCCGATAATCCATGATCGATTTCGTAACGTTTCCAATTGACAATACTTCCAGAAAACAGTATAATATATGCGGAAAATATCGGGCAGACTCTGTTTATGGCTGATGTTTTTTGTAAGTAAATCCAAAGACGACAAGTCTTTTGAAAAGAAAGGAAAATTGCCATGATTTATAGTGCAGAAGTACAGCATATGTGCTGCGTGGCCAAGGGCGCCTATCA
>JAZNNV010000276.1:0-2564 GCA_045580465.1 Faecousia sp. | reverse complement strand
CTTCAATCAGACCGCTGGGACCGCCCTTGAAGCCGTAGAGGACGTTGTCGCTGTCGGTAGCCTTCAGGGCATCGTACAGACCGCAGATAACGTTGTGACCGCCGGGTGCCTGACCGCCGGAGAGAATGACACCGACAACCTGCTTCTTGGTTTCAGAGGTGTTGGCACCCTTCTGGAAGGTGATTTCGTTCTTGCCGTAGGTGTTGGGGAACAGAGCCTTGATCTTCTCCTGATCGGCAACACTCTCGGTGGCGCTGCCGTCCTTGACGCAGATCTCAGAAATGCCGTTTCTGAGCATGCCGGGCAGCTTGGGCTGGTACTGGTATCTTGCCAGCTGAAGAGGGGAAAGTTTCATAGTAAATACTCCTTGCTTGGTCGTTAATATTTATTCCATCCGCCATTATACTCCATTTTGCCCAAAAGGTAAATAGCAAAATGCACAATTTTCTCAAATTCCCGGGGAAAATGCGCTGAAAATTTATATTCAATTACATGGCATGTTTTGAAGATTTTTATTGAAAAAGTGAAATAATGTGTTATAATAGAATGCGAAAATCACAGGGCAACCTGTATAAGTAAGAAAGGATTGATTCCAATGGCTCTTGTAACCACTACTGAAATGTTCAAGAAGGCTTACGACGGCGGTTATGCAGTTGGTGCTTTCAACGTCAACAACATGGAGATCGTTCAGGGCATCACCGAGGCCTGCCGCGAGGAGAATGCTCCCGTTATTCTGCAGGTTTCCAAGGGTGCCCGTCAGTATGCCAACCCCACTTACCTGGTGAAGCTGGTTGAGGCTGCTGTGATCGAATGCCCCAACATTCCCATCGCTCTGCATCTGGACCACGGCGACAGCTTCGAGACCTGCAAGTCCTGCATCGACGGCGGCTTCACCTCCGTTATGATCGACGCTTCTTCCAAGTCCTTCGAGGAAAACATCGCCATCACCAAGCAGGTCGTTGAGTATGCTCACGATCACGGTGTTGTTGTTGAAGCCGAGCTGGGCAGTCTGGCAGGCATCGAAGACGAAGTCAACGTTGCTGCTGAAGCTGCTTCCTACACCCGTCCCGAGGAAGTTGAAGAGTTCGTGACCCGCACCGGTTGTGACAGCCTCGCAATCGCCATCGGCACTTCCCACGGCGCATACAAGTTCACCCCCGAACAGTGCACTGTCAACGAGCAGGGTATTCTGGTTCCTCCCGCACTTCGCTTCGACGTTCTCGAGGAAGTCACCAAGCGCCTGCCCGGTTTCCCCATCGTTCTGCACGGCTCTTCCTCCGTTCCTCAGGAGTATGTCGCTATGGTCAACGCCAACGGCGGCAAGATGCCCAATGCGATCGGTGTTCCCGAAGAGCAGCTGCGTAAGGCAGCAGCCCTCTCTGTCTGCAAGATCAACATCGACTCCGACCTGCGTCTTGCACTGACCGGTACTGTTCGTAAGTACTTCAACGATCATCCCGATCACTTCGACCCCCGTCAGTACCTGAAGCCCGCACGTGCCAACATCAAGGAGATCGTCCGCCACAAGCTGATCAACGTCCTTGGCTGCGCAGGCAAGGCTTAATTCCTACATTTCAGCAAATCGGACCTGCCGCATTGCGGCAGGTTCTTTTTAGAACAAAAAATCGAAAATAACGAAAAAAGTGCGTGCAATTTTGACTGATGTATGTTATACTGAAGAAAACACAGAAAGGAGCGGCGTATGTATCAGCCATTAGCAGACCTGCTTCGTCCGCAGACGCTGGATGAGGTCTATGGACAGAGCCATATTCTCGGCGAGGGTGCGATCCTGCGCCGCTTGATCGATTCGGGCAATATTCCCAATATGATATTCTATGGTCCCAGCGGTACGGGCAAGACGACCGTCGCCAAGATCATCGCCCAACAGACAAACCGAACGCTGTTTCAGCTGAATGCCACCACGGCATCCACGGCAGACATTAAGGAAATTGTGGCGCAGCTGGATACCTTTCTCGCGCCCAACGGCATTTTGCTGTACCTCGATGAGATCCAGTCCTTTAATAAAAAGCAGCAGCAATCCCTGCTGGAGCATATCGAAAACGGCAAGATCACCCTGATCGCTTCCACTACAGAGAATCCCTATTTCTATGTTTTCAACGCGATTTTGAGCCGCTCCACCATCTTTGAATTTAAGCAGATCGATGCGCCTGCTGCGCTGCAGGCGATCAAGCGAGCGGTGAAGTTTTTGGAGGAACGCACCGCCCTGACGGCAGAGCCGGAGGAGGGGGCGCTGGAGTACATCGCAGGCTCCTGCGGTGGCGACATTCGCAAGGCAATGAATGCGGTGGAGGTGCTGTTCTCAGCCGGTCAGCCGGAGAACGGTGTGCTGAAGCTGACGCTGGAGGATGCCAAGGCGGTGACTCAAAAGAGCGCCCTGCGCGCTGACCGTGACGGCGATAATTTCTATGATCTGCTGTCGGCACTGCAGAAGTCCATCCGTGGCTCTGATCCTGACGCGGCGTGCCACTATCTGGCGCGGCTGCTGGAAGCGGGACAGATGCAGGGAGCATGCCGCAGGCTGATGGTGATTGCCTGCGAGGATG
>JAZNNV010000275.1:0-4665 GCA_045580465.1 Faecousia sp. | reverse complement strand
AGCCGGTGAAGACCACGGGCAGGTCGATGTCCTGCAGCATAAAGGAGATCGCTGAAGCGGAATATGCCATAGTGTCCGTACCGTGGGAGACCACGATGCCGTCAAAGCCGTGGCGGCTTTCAAAAATGGCGGTTGCCATCTGCTGCCATTCGGCGGGGCGGATGTTGGATGAGTCAAGGCACATGACATCCTTGACGGAAATATCGTAATAGGTGTCCAGCAGGTGAAGCTCCCGATCCATGACCTCGGAGCGGCGGGGCTCCAAGCCGTCAGCACCCGGGACGGAGGCAATGGTGCCGCCGGTGGTCAGCAGAAGTATTTTCTTTTTACCGGGCATGGCGAACCCTCCGATCATTGCAAATTCAAAAGTGCAGAACACTCCTCATAACATTATACCTGTATTTATAGAAAATAGCAAGTAAAAAACAAATGGACAGCTTTTTGAAAAAATTTTTTCTTTGGATGCAATAAAACGGGTGTGTCGATGATTATTAAGATGAGTGGAAGAAAAAACGGATCACCAAAGGAGATGACAATATGGCAAAATGGATCGCAAGCATCGTTATCATTGCTGTTGCCCTGACGCTGTTTGTTTGGGGACTATGCAAAGGACCTGATGTTCTTTGGCAGGAGCCTCTTTCTGAGGCAGACAAAGAGCTTTTGAACGTGATTGAATATGATTCGGAGGAGTATCTGTGGGGAAATAACTATTACGGAACCATCAATGGCTGCACCATTGTCCGGGAAGAGAGGCGCTCGTTCTTCGGATATACTCCGGCAACACCGCTGGAGATTGCCGGCTACACCTTCGAATGGATGACGGGCTTTTCTCTGAAGGCATATCGTAACGAGGAGTTCTATGATTTGCAGGAAGCCTACGAAAAGGGCTGGCTGACCGAAAAACAGATCGGAATCATTCATGAAAGACACAGTGAATTCTGGCAGTCGTGGCTTGCGTGCATCGATCCAGCCAATGATTGGCGAGGTGAAACGATGACCTCGGAGCTGTTTCAGGAAATGAGTCAGGCGATTTTAGAACAGCATAATATTACGATGAAATGGGGAAATTACCGACTTTGCGGACAAATCAACGGTGTCCGCTTCCTGATGATTATAGACCGGAATGAGCGGGGCACATTCACGAAGCAGATCGGTGAAGAGACCTTTGAGTGGAATCATCCCTTTGAAATTTACGTTTACCGTGACGATACATTCTGTACATTACAGGAGGCCTATGAAAAGGGTTGGCTGAATTCGCTGCAGCTTTTGCGGTTTGCCAGAGCCCATAGCCACATGGACAGATAATTCTTGTCAGCAGGCATCAGACCGCGCCCGATTTCCCGGGCGCGGTCTTGTGCAATAGGGGAGTTTATGCTATGATAGCTGCAAAGAGTGTCTAAAAAGGTCGCGTTCGTTCGTTATAGAACAGGGAACGAAAAATCTGAAAGGAGAAAACCCAATGAAGAGGATCTTTGCGCTTGTGTTGCTGTTGGCGCTGCTGCTCTGCGGCTGCCGGCAGACGGATGCGCCTTCGTGGCAGCCCTATACCGGCAAGCTGGAGGAATATACATATTATCATGAGACCCAGCGGGAGCGTGATTGGGAAGCGGACGTACTGCACCTTGCGCAGGATTTCATGGACAACTATCCGCTGTTTCAGAGCGGAAAGTCCCACATGTACTATTACGCCATTCAGGGTCTCGGCACGACCATCGGATATTTGGAGGATCGCCAGCTGCGCGAGGACTTTTTGGCGCGTGTCAACGAGCTGATCCCCAAGCTTGCAGAGCTGACGGATACGCAGATCACATTGGAGCTTCAGAAGCTCGTCGCGTCCTTGGGGGATGTCCATTCACAGCTGTACCCGGAAATTACACGCGTATTTCAGGTTCTCTTTGAGCCGTTTTATGTGGGGCAGGACGTGGAATACCGCGTGGTGGTGCTGCCGGTACAGTACAAGGATTTGCTGTATGCAAAGCTGATCTCCATCAACGGCATCGCTCTTGAAGAGGTCATCCGGCGGCTGACCCCGTATGTTCCCGTGGAAAATGAGTACGGACTGATCAGCTACATTGCGGGGGAATTGCTCTGTCAGCCGATTCTGCTGAAGGAAGCCGGAATTCTGCAATCGGCGACTGAAAAAGCGGCGTTTGAGCTTGAGACAGAGGATGGCGAGCGGCATACCGTTTTTCTGCCGCCGACTACCATACAGGCGCTTGGAGATGTGCCGACGGAATCCCGGAGCATCTACAATACGTATACCTTCTCCTTCCAATACTGGGATGAGGAGAATTTCTGGTACGAAATTCTGGAGGAGGAGCAAACTGCGTTCGTGCGAATCAATCGCTTTGCGGAGGAATGGGATGAGACTCTCAAGCAGATGTTTGAAAGCTTCATGGCTGACCTTCGGCAGCATGAGCAGATCACCAAGGTGATCGTGGATCTGCGGCGCAACAGTGGCGGTATGACATTTATGACTGGATATCCCCGGCTGCTGCAGGCGCTGAAGCTGCCCCAGATCGAGAATGTCTGCGTACTGATCGACCAGGGTTCATTTTCCCAGTCGGTGGTTATGGCTTATGAGATCAAGCAGGAGATCGGGACAGCGGTACTTATGGGCGTGCCTGCCGGCGAAGGCTCCTTCTTTGTTGGTGTCAGAAATGACCCATCCAAGCTGCCCGACAGCGGTCTGACCTATCGGGTCGCGACTGTTCCGGTGGATCTGAACAGAGAAGAACCCTTTGATGTACTGATGCCGGATATAATTGTTTATCCGACGTTAGAGGATTACAAAAACGGTATCGATACAGTTCTCGAGGCGGCAAAGGCATACGGGTAACAGAAAACTGTACACACGTCGTACAAATGTGCAAAGACACGCTCTTGCTTTTTGCGGGCATTTGACGTAAAATGAAGGAAGAGATTGCCACACCAGTCTGCGGACTGGTTCGCAATGACATCTTGAATTTGTAATGCAAAGGAGCTTCCTTATGAATATTCTGGTTACCGGCGGCGCCGGTTATATTGGCTCTCATACCTGCGTGGAGCTGCTGGAAAGCGGCTATGATGTTGTGGTCATCGACAATCTGTGTAACTCCAATCCCGAAAGCCTGAAGCGTGTGCAGGAGATCACCGGCAAGACCCTCAAGTTCTATGAGGGCGATGTCCGTGACGAAGCGCTGCTGCACAAGATCTTCGCGGAAAATGAGATCAGCTGCGCCATCCATTTTGCGGGACTCAAGGCGGTGGGCGAGTCTGTCGCCATGCCTTGGGAGTACTACGACAACAACCTCAACGCAACCCTTGTGCTGACCAAGGTCATGAAAGAGGTGGGCATGAAGAACATCATTTTCTCATCCTCTGCTACAGTTTACTCCGCGGACAACGAGATGCCCCTGCGGGAGACCTCCCGCACCGGCAACTGCACCAATCCCTACGGCTGGACCAAGTACATGACCGAACAGATCCTCTCCGGCATGGCACATGCCGACAAGGAGTGGGGCATTGTGCTGCTGCGCTACTTCAACCCCATCGGCGCTCATGCCAGCGGTCGCATCGGTGAAGATCCCCGGGGCATTCCCAACAACCTGATGCCCTACATCACCCAGACCGCCATCGGTCGCCGGGAAAGACTGGGCGTTTTCGGCAACGACTACGACACCCATGACGGCACAGGTGTCCGGGATTATATCCACGTGGTCGACCTTGCCAAAGGTCACGTGGCGGCAGTGAAGTTCGTCCTTGAAAACAAGGGCTGTGAGGTCTTCAATCTGGGTACCGGCACCGGCTACAGCGTGCTGGATATGGTCCACAGCTTCATGAAGGTCAACGGCGTGGACGTTCCCTACGTGATCACCGACCGCCGTCCCGGCGACATCGCCACCTGCTATGCAAACCCCGAAAAGAGCGAGAAGCTTCTCGGCTGGAAGGCAGAGAAGACGCTGGACGATATGTGCCGCGATTCCTGGAACTGGCAGAAAAACAATCCTAAAGGCTTTGAAAGCTGAGAAAAGAGCGTGCTGCGAAGGCAGCACCCTCTTACGTTATTCTGCGTTTACGTCCAGCGGGCGCAGGACGCTGTATTGCTCAAAGCGGGTATCCAGCAGGTCTGTCAGGAATACCAGCTGAACAGTTGGATCAGCTAGCGCCAGATCGGACACGAATGCAGGAATATCGCCTGCGGAGATCCCGGACGCGTACAGCCGGCAGCGACCCTCGGGGAGAATGATGTCCGTTTCCGCGAAGGACAGGGTAAAGGTCTCGGCGGCACTTGCCTGCGCCAGCGTGTTGGCTGCCTTTTGCAGCGCTTCCGCTTGGTTACCCTCGAAGCTGATCATGGCGGTATCGGGGAAGCGGAAGTTGCGCAGCAGCACCTCGTCAAAGCCAAGGGTGCGCAGCTCCGTGATAATCTGCACCAGATAATTCAGCGCGCCGTTGGAGGCGGGATTCAGCCAGTAGCAAGGACCGCTTTGATCCAGCCACAGCGAGCCGTTGCCGCCGTCCCGGGGCAGACCGTAGGGAACACGTCCGTTCTCATCGTCGAGGAAGTACCAGTAGTCCTGAAATGCGGGGATCTCAGCGATCACATAGCAGCCCCGCTCCTTCAGGGTGCGGATGATGCGGTCGACCTTCACGGAATCCAGCTTGTCGCTGGTGCGCCCGAGG
>JAZNNV010000274.1:0-1892 GCA_045580465.1 Faecousia sp. | reverse complement strand
GCGGTCAGCTCCAGCAGGATGTTCAGCCGCGCAACAGCTCGGCTGGTGGCAACGTCAAACTGCTCCCGGCATTTACTGACCTCTTCCTCAGCCCGGGCGGTGACGCACTTGGCGGTGATGCCCAGCTCCGGCAGCACGTTCTCCAGCCATTTCATCCGTTTGCCCAGCGAGTCCAGCAGGGTCACCTTTGTATCGGGGCAGGCGATCGCCAGCGGCACACCGGGGAAACCCGCGCCGCAGCCCACGTCGATGAGGCTCTTTCCCCTCAGCTCCACGGCGGCGCAGACCGTCAGGGAGTCCAGAAGGTGCAGCTTTGCCACGGCGGTATCCTCTGTGATGCCGGTCAGGTTCATCACTTCGTTTTGCTTGACCATGGCGCGCCCGAAGGCGCACAGCTTCGCTTCCACGTCTTCGGAAAGGGTCAGACCCAGCCCGGGCAGACCTTCGTGCAGGGTTTTCTGCATCATCCGCCCATCACCTCTTCTGTGAAGACGTCTTCCTTGTCCAGCGGATCGAATTTGTCCTCAGTCACCTCGTCCTCATGCTCCGGCAGATAGATCTCCTGCAGATACCAGCTGATCAGCAGATCGGTGACTTCGCCGTAGGAGCGCACACCGCTGGAGTCGCCGCTTGCCTGAATGTAGGCATCGTTGACAGAGCTTGCCAGCTTCGAAGCGTCCGGGTCCTGCACAGACAGCAGGTAGGCGCGGTAATGCTCAATATCGTCCCGCAGGGCATCGTTCATGCCGTCGTAGATGCGGTTGGCGGCAGCCACCGCGGTGGAGGTGGACATGGATGCAAGGGCATTGTAGCAATAGCGGAATGCCATGAAATAGCCGGAATACTGATAGGTGGGATCGGAATTTGCGGTGGAAGCGAGGAATGCCGCCAGATTGGCATCCCGCTCCGGGGCGATGGACATGCGGTGCGCCATCTCGTGACAGATGGTAAAGGGCAGGGATACGGTGGGGATCTGGGGATTGACCGCAGCCTCACCGGTCAGGGGCATGGTCACGCCGGAGATGCCCATGGAGGTGTACATATCCGCCCAGCCCAGCTGCTTCACCGGCACAGTCGAGCCGGCGAAAACCGCAAGGTTCTTTTCGTAAACAAGCGTCCGGAAGCCGTCACCTGCCAGCGCGGCAGCCTCTTCAAAGGTGCCGGTGTCCACCCTGCCGGAGGCATTTCTGGGTACATTCAGCGCACTTTCGTTTGCCTTGTCCCGGAAATAGGTGGTGGCGTTGATCAGGTCGGTGGTGGTGATGTCAGGCTCGACGGTGAGCCGGATATCCTCAGCAAGGGGACTGCTGTACTGGTTCAAGCCGTAGATGCCGGTATGGACACACCACAGCAGGCACACCACGGAAAGCACCCAGCCCAGCCACTGGAACACGTTCCACTTCAGCACGATCATCACGACGATGGACGCGATGAACGCGACCACCAGCACGATCGCCAGCACCTGCCACAGACAGTAGGCGGCATCAGCGGTCCAGCCGGCGAGGAAGTCCTGGATCAGGCGGGAGATATAGGGATAGATCATGTCCACCAGTGCCACATGGGAGGCGGCAAATTCCGTCAGACCCCATGCCAAAAGCGCAAAGGCGGCGGCGACCAAAAATCCGCGCAAATATTTCAAAGGAAGACCCTCCTTTAACGGAAAATGAAATGGGCATAAAACCACGTATACATAGTATAGCACACTTTTTGCCGCTTGTCTGCATCTATTTTATGAATTTTTATTTTGGGCGTTCCCTACACGCACAAGGTTTCGGATTTTTGTGTCATCGCCGTTGGCGATTCCTCGCAATGACATGGAATTTTGTTACATCTCCTATCGTAGGGCGGCTGCTTGCTGCCGCCATCGGAATATCCGACCTCGATGGGCGGAT
>JAZNNV010000273.1:0-2000 GCA_045580465.1 Faecousia sp. | reverse complement strand
TGCAGAAAGAAAACCACCGGCAGTGTGTCTGCCGGTGGTTTTTGTGAAATCAGCTCTTCAGAGCTGCAGTGATCTCGCTGCAGTCGGTCAGCACCAGATGGGGCTTGTCTTCGGAAGCCTCCAGAATCTCGTAGGTAGTCTCGCCGCTCATGACCAGAACTGCCAGCGCGCCGGCATTCAGACCGCTCTTGACGTCGGTGTAAATGCGGTCGCCGATGACGGCGGTCTCTTCAGGCGTCACGCCTACCTTCTCCATGGCCAGCTGGGCCATGAGGGCAGAGGGCTTGCCAATGAACAGCGGCCGCTTGCCGCTGACGTTAAAGAGCATATCGCTGACGCTGCCGCAATCCGGCACGCTGCCGAACTCGGTGGGGCAGACGTAGTCGGGATTGGTGGCAATGTAGGGAAGATCCTTGGTGCAGAGCATCTTGGATACGTCCTCCAGCTTCTTGAAGGTCAGCTCGGTATCAAAGCCCATGACGATGACTTCGGTCTTCTCGATATCGTCGGTGATTTCAAAGCCTTCCCGCATCAGTTCGTCCTTCAGACTCTGGGTGCCGCTGACGTACAGGCGTTTGCCGGGATAGGTCTTCTTCAGGTAAAACGCGGTGGCCTGAGAAGAGGTGAGGAAGTCGTCATACTCGGCGGTAATGCCCAGCTTTGCCAGCTTCTTGATGTAGTCGTTGACGCTCTTGGAAGAGTTGTTGGTGACGAACATATACTTGGCGCCGTTTGCCTTGATGGTCTCCAACATTTCGATGGTGAAGGGATACAGCCGGTTGCCAAGATACAGAGTGCCGTCCTGATCGAACAGGAACAGCTTGATTTTCTTAAATACGCTTTTATCCATAGGTTACCTCATAGCTGCTCCAGAAAAGACCGGAGCTTATTTGCCAAAATCGCGTGGCCGGCATCGCTGGGATGCAGGCCGTCTGGCATATAGGTGGTCTTCATCACAGGGACCCGGGGCTGCATGCCGGAATTTGCCCATAGATCCAGTACCGGCAGGGAGTAATATTCCGCCACCTGCCGGGTCGCGTCCACAAAGGGCTTGAGGATCGGTGTCCGTTTTTCCTCGTCCTCCCGGTGCAGAGGCGTCAGGATCACGATGGAAGATGTGGGATATTTCTCGATGAGGGATGTAAACAGCACATGCAGCGCGCCGTAATACGTCCACACCGTCCGGTCGCTCATCTCGCCCAAAGGGGCGTCGCCGTGACCGTAGTCGTTGGTACCGCCGAAAACCACCACTACATCCGCGTCCGGATCCATTTCCGGAACTCTGGAAGGATAGTCCCGGTCAGAATTGGGGTTGTTGGAGGGGACACGCTTGCGGGCGATGCGAGTGCCGCTGATGCCGTAGTTGCGGCAAATGGCGCCGGTAGCGGCGGCGAACTGCGCCACATAGCAACGGGCCTTTTCGCTGGCGCCGACGCCTTCGGTGATGCTGTCGCCCAGAAAATTGATCTTTTTGCCGTTCAGTTCCATAATCTACCTCTTGCAGAAAAATGGGCGCAGGGGTTGCCTGCGCCCATTGGACTGGAAATCAGATGCGGGCGACGCCGGTGGCACGGGCAGCCTCGGCAACAGCCTTGGCAACGGCGGGGCCAACGCGCTCGTCGAACGCGGCGGGGATGATGTAGTCAGCGTTCAGCTCATCGTCGGAGATCAGGTTTGCCAGAGCCTCAGCGGCGGCGACCTTCATCTCTTCGTTGATGTCGGAAGCACGGACATCGAACGTACCGCGGAAGATGCCGGGGAAGGCCAGAACGTTATTGATCTGGTTGGGGAAGTCGGAGCGGCCGGTAGCGATAACGGCAGCGCCGCCTGCCTTGGCATCGGCGGGGAAAATCTCGGGCGTGGGGTTGGCGCAGGCAAAGATGATGGCATCCTTGTTCATGGTCTTGACCATCTCGGTGGTCAGGGTGCCGGGAGCGGAAACGCCGATGAACACGTCAGCGCCCACGATGACGTCGGCCAGAGTACCCTTCTTGCCTTCC
>JAZNNV010000272.1:0-4941 GCA_045580465.1 Faecousia sp. | reverse complement strand
CCCCTCATAGACCGCATCGTGGATCGCCTTACAGGAGGCGGCATTGAGTACCATACAGCCCACCGCCGTGGGCAGTCCGCCAGATGGAACTTGTCGTCCCGTAATCGCCTGAATCAGCTGCTTTTCCGCGCCCTGCGGATAGCGGGTGGGAAGTGTCTTAATGACGATGCCGGTGCGGGGATCGATGGAGCTTTGCACCGATTTGGCAGCTTCCGGCTTGTTACTTTCAATGGCGATCACCGCCTGCTTCAGGTCAAGAATTTTCATGACCAGCAGAACGCCGGACACAAACTCGTCCGGGAATTCCCGGCACAGCCGGTCATCTGCGGCGATGTACGGCTCGCACTCCGATGCATTGATGATCAGGGTGTCGATCTTGCCGATGCCGGAACGCAGCTTCACCGCGGTAGGAAACGCCGCACCGCCCATGCCGACAATGCCCGCCTCCCGGATGATGTCGATCAGCTCGTCCGCAGTGAGTGCTGCCACTTCTTTTTCCGTGCGGGGCTTGATATCCGGGCAAAGGGTATCGAGGTGGTCATTTTCCACCACCACGCTCATCATGGTCATGCCGCTGGAATGGGGACGCATGCCCACATCCTTGACGGTACCCGAAACGGATGCGTGAACCGGCACGCACAAGCCCTCGTTGTCGCCCAGCTTCTGACCGACGGTCACGTAATCGCCCTTTTTGACCAGCGGCTTGCAGGGTACGCCGATGTGCTGGCTCAGCGGGATCACGAGAACGTCAGGCGACGGGAACTTCTGGGTATGGCAGTCGGCAGCATATGCCTTATTTTCCTTGGGATGCACGCCGCCGAACACTTTGAAAGCCATGAAATCACCTCTTCTTCAAGCTTCGACCGAAAGGTCGCGATCATACTGTAAGCATGATAGCTTATTTCCCTGTGTTTGTCTATCCATTTATTGGATTTTCTACGAAAAAGCCTTAAAAAATAGTTTTTTATCGATACAAAAAGTTGGAATTAGACAGAGGTCAAGGAAGCCGTCAAGACAAACAACTCCCACTCGTCGGCGTACAGATGGTACGGTAGAGTGGGAGTTGTGCAGTAAGTCAAAATGCCTTGCGTAGCAAGCCTTTTATAATATGGTTCCATTGCCCTTCATCCGTCAAAAATCAAAGATTTTTACCACCTTCCGCCGAGGGGAAGGCTATTTGCTTATCTCGCATTTTGACGGTTGGCGGCTTTTTTGACGCTCTGACGCGGCTCAAGCCGCGATTTTCTGTTCTGTCTTCAAATAAGTTTCGAGGGTTTCCCGAATGGACTCCAGACGACCCTGCGCAAAGGGGCTGGTCAGCCCCGCCTCCTGCGTAAAGGCGATCATGGAGGGCTGGGTGGTCGTCAGCTCCTTTTCATACAGCTGCAAGCCCTTGCCGGTCTCTTCCTTTTCCAGCTGATAGATCTGGAACGCCACGTCGTTGCTGACCACATAGCTGATCACGTACATGGGCGCGATGTAAAAATGGACGATGCGGACATAGTCACGGCTGTCCCACTGCCAGACGTCAAAGCCGAAATCCTTGCAGGTCTTCTCGTAAAGCGCCTGCACGTTTTCAACGGTCAGCTCGTCCCCCTCCAGCAGATACACCTGATGCTCAAACAGCGCATAAGCAGACTGCTCCACGAACACGCTCAGGGTGTCCAGCATTTTTGCCTGCTCCAGCTCTCCCGCGCCGTCGCCGTAGCACAGACTCAGGTATTCCAAGCCCTGGGAGAAGACCTCCGCCACGTCAACACCAGACTTCATGCCGTAGCTTGCGTAGTCGTTGCAGAAGTGACCGAACTCATGGGCAAAGGTCAGCTTATCCCACTTGACGCCCATGGGATTGACAAAAACGTAAGGCTGACCGTAATCCGTCAGGAATACCTCAAAGGAAGCATCATACTTCTTATTGCTGTAAGTAATGTCGTAAAGCTGCGCCGTATCCATCACCCGGAAGGCTTCCTTGATGGTTCCGCCCATGGCGTTGGAGGCGCTTTCCACATATAGAAACACGCTCTCCGGTGAGCAGCTGTCCCAGCTGTTGCTGTCGGCGAACAGCGGCGCGGACGCCATGTAAAGGGGTGCCAGCTCCTTACCCACCTGCTGCAGATACTTGATCGCCTCGTCCGGGGAGTAGTCACGTCCGTGGTAAAAATCGTAAGCAAAGGTCAGGAAGTTTTCATAGCCTGCGTATTCCGCGATCTCCTGCCGCAGTGCCACCAGCTCCACAAAAAGCTGCGCCATCTTCGCGCCGACACCGCTGTAAAAGTCCTCAGAACCGGGCATGACGTTCTGTGCCTGCTCGCACAGCTCGTTGTACTGGCTTTCCATCTCCGACTGGCGATCCATCAGCGCCGTGAAGGTATCGTCCCACAGACTGTCGCCGTCATAATCGTCAAAGAAGCCGTCCTCAAAGGAGTCCGATGCCTCCAGCTCCTCCCGCAGCGGGCAATCCGCAAGGGCATAGAACATCTGATCCAGCCACGCATCCACCTGAGCGGTCTGACCGAGGCAGTAGTTATACTCCTGCTCCCAATAGGTGTCGGTCATGTCCTTGTAATAGTAGATGCTCGCCAGATTGTAATTGGTATAAAAGGTGTTGTAGGAGTTATAGAATGCCCAGATCTTTTCAAGAAGCACATCAACATCCTTTTCCGTCTTTGCGTTCTCGCAGCAATCATTGAGCAGTGCTCCCATGTTGGTGACGTCAGGTCTGGTGTACTTCATCTCAGAGAAGGGTATCGCCATCTGAGACTCGAACCAGCCATCCAGATCCGGCATGACACAGCCGTTCAGCAGCATCATTGCAGCCAACACAAGCACCAATACCTTCAAAACTGTTTTCTTCACAGAAAACACCTCCTTTTCTTTAGCATAGCACAATTCGACGGTTCTTGCAACTTTTTCCGACACTTCGGAAAAATCTCTTTACAACCGCGCCCGCCCATGGTAAAATAGTTGCATACGCAACAAGAAAGGATTTGATCCCATGTCCGATATCATCCGTGATATCACCGAGATCACCCGCTGCGGTGCGCAATACAAATCCGATAACCTCGCTCCCTTCGGTCTGAAGGGCTGCCATCCCAGCTATCTGGGTGAAATTTGTGCCTGCCCCGGCATTTCCCAGGACAAGCTCGCCCAGCGCATCTGCATCAACAAGAGCAACGTCGCCCGTCAGGCTGCCATTTTGGAGGAAGATGGCTTCATCATCCGCAAGCCGTCCCAGACGGACAAGCGCGTTATGGAGCTGTATCCCACCGAAAAGACCCTGCAGCTGATGCCCCAGATCATGCAGATCATCGACTGCTGGACCAGCTCTCTGACAGAGGATCTGTCCGCCGAGGAAGTGGCGGTGCTGGAAAAGGCGCTGCTGCGTATGCGCACCAAAGCCGCCGCATGGCTGGATAAAAACGATTGACCGATCACACGACCTCCCGAAAAGCGGGAGGTCGTTGCTTTTTGGAATTTCTGAATAAATCTGCCGTCCTTGGCAAACAATACCTCCGACACCAATTCTAGGAGGTATACTGGATGTTCAAAAAATCATTGCTTTGCATCTGCATGGTCGCCGCCTGCCTGATCGGTCTTTGCGGCAACGCAGTTGCGCTGGAGGTAGACTGTGACAGCATCTACTGCTTCAGCCCGGAGGATCTTTCTTCCGAAGAAACCCTCATGGGCATCTGCATCACGGGTCTTCCCGATGCCAAAACCGGCACCATCATGCTGGGCAGGCGGGTTGTACGGGTAGGCGACATTCTGACCGCCGCACAGGTGGCACAGATGACCTTTGCACCGCTGCAGACCCAAGAGGATCAGGATGCGGTAGTCACATACCTGCCCATCTATGAAAACCGCGTTGCCCCCGCTGTCAGCGCAACCATTTCTATCCGCGGCAAGACGGATCAGCCGCCTGTGGCTGAGGATCTTGCTATCGAGACCTACAAGAATCTGCCCAACGACGGCGCACTCAAGGTCAGCGATCCCGAAGGTCAGGCACTGACCTACTCCGTCATCCGTCAGCCCAAGCGGGGCTCTGTGGAAGTACGTGCCGACGGCACCTTCACCTACACGCCCAAGAAAAACAAGGTGGGCGTTGACTCCTTCACCTTCGCTGCCACCGACCCGGCGGGCAACGTCTCCCGGGAAGCAACTGTGACCGTCAGCATCATCAAGCCCAGCGACGCCACACAGTACACCGATACTGTCGGCTCGAGCTGCCGCTTTGAGGCAGAATGGCTGAAAAACACCGGCATTTTTGTGGGTGAGAGCATCGGCGGTGCCCAGTGCTTCCGGGAAGAGCGCAGCGTCAGCAAGGGCGAGTTTTTGACCATGGTGGTCAAATCCCTCGGCATTCCCGTGGATGAAAATGCCACCGCCACCGGCTATGCGGAAGAGATCCCCCGCTGGCTGCAGCCCTATCTGGCAGCGGCGATGCGCTCCGGGCTGACCTCCGGCATTCCCCTGACGGATGCGGGAACGCTGGGTCTTGACGATGCCATCACCGGCGCGGAAGCTGCCGTGATGCTGCAAAACGCCATGGACCTGTCCCTTTCCACCACTTCTGCGCCGGAGGATGGCGACATTCCCGACTGGGCAAAGGTCGCCGTCATGGCGATGAATGACAACGGCATCCGCATCCATGCCACCGACAAGCTGACCCGCGGTCAGGTAGCGGTGATGCTCTATCAGGCAAACCAGCTGGCAACGGAAGCCCCGGGTCTTTCCATGTATCAATAACAGGCGGGCGGTTCATGACCGCCCCTACATATTCTGATATATTGTAGGGGACGATGCCCACATCGTCCCGCCTGTCACGGTGTGATTATAACGGGCGGATGTAGGCATCCGCCCCTACAAAACAAAACGACCCCAACCAAACGGGTGGGGTCGGTCCTAAATAAATCCAAATACTTGCCCCCGTTGGCGGTCTGG
>JAZNNV010000271.1:0-6102 GCA_045580465.1 Faecousia sp. | reverse complement strand
TTGATCCATGCCCTCGGCTGCAAGGCTGCCTTTCCTCTGAAGCCCAAGACCCCCGCGGAAGCGGCGATCCCGTATCTTGAAAAGTGCGACATGATCCTCGTCATGACCGTCGAGCCCGGCTTCGGAGGACAGAAATTCATGGCAGACATGATGCCCAAGCTGCGCAAGCTGCGTCAGATGCTGGACGAGGTTAACCCCGGTTGCATCCTCGAGGTGGATGGCGGCGTGGACGCCAATACCTGCGCTGTTTGCAAGGAAAACGGCGCGGAAGTGCTGGTCGCCGGCTCTGCTTACTTCAAGGCAGAGGATCGGGCGGCATTTGTCAAGCTCATCCAGGCGTAACAGTAGGGCGGGCGCTTGCTCCCGCCGCAAATGAAGCCTAAAAAAGCAAGGATTTCACACAGCGGGAATTGACTTTTTCACGTCTTACATGTATAATATTTGCGGAAATTAAGGGGCGAAGCTTTTCGCCTTCACAAGAAAGGAAAATTTGCCATGATTTATAGTAGCGAAGTACAACATATGTGCAGCGTTGCCAAGGGCGCATATCACGGTCCTTCTCCCATTCCCGAAGAGGGCAAGTGGGTTCAGGCAAAGCAGATCTCTGATATCAGCGGTTTCACCCACGGTATGGGCTGGTGCGCACCCCAGCAGGGCTGCTGCAAGCTGACCCTGAACGTCAAGGAAGGTATCATCGAAGAAGCTCTGGTCGAGACTCTGGGCTGCTCCGGTATGACCCACTCCGCAGCAATGGCTTCTGAGATCCTGATCGGTAAGACCCTGCTGGAGGCTCTGAACACCGACCTTGTCTGTGACGCCATCAACACCGCAATGCGCGAGCTGTTCCTGCAGATCGTTTACGGCCGCACCCAGTCTGCATTCTCCGAGGACGGTCTGGCAATCGGTGCATCCCTCGAAGACCTTGGTAAGGGTCTGCGCAGCCAGGTCGGCACCATGTTTGCCACCAAGGCAAAAGGCCCCCGTTATCTGGAAATGGCTGAGGGCTATGTTACCCGCATTGCTCTGGACGAGGACAACCTGATCACCGGTTACGAGTTCATCAATCTGGGCAAGATGATGGACTTCATCAAGAAGGGCGACGATGCCAACGAGGCACTGAAGAAGGCTAAGGGCTCCTACGGCCGCTTTGCCGATGCTGCCAAGTATATCGACCCCCGTCACGAATAAGAGGAGGACACGGAAATGGCATTGTTTGAAGGTTACGAAAGAAAAATCGACAAGATCAATGGTGTCCTGGCTCAGTACGGTCTGAACTCCGTGGAAGAGTGCCGTGAGATGTGCACCGCCAAGGGCTTTGATCCTTATGAGATCGTCAAGGGCATTCAGCCCATCGCATTCGAGGACGTTGCATGGGCATACTGCGTTGGTGCTGCTATCGCTCTGAAGAAGGGCTGCTCCAAGGCTGCTGACGCTGCTGAGGCAATCGGCATCGGCCTGCAGGCATTCTGCATCCCCGGCTCCGTCGCGGAAGACCGCAAGGTCGGTCTGGGTCACGGCAATCTGGGCGCAATGCTCCTGCGTGACGAGACCAAGTGCTTCGCATTCCTGGCAGGTCACGAGTCCTTTGCCGCTGCTGAAGGCGCAATCGGCATCGCCCGCTCCGCAAACAAGGCTCGCAAGGAGCCTCTGCGTGTCATCCTGAACGGTCTGGGCAAGGACGCTGCACAGATCATCTCCCGTATCAACGGCTTCACCTATGTGAAGACCAAGTTTGACTACTACACCGGCGAGCTGCAGATCGTGGAGCGCATTCCCTACTCCAAGGGCGAACGTGCTGCTGTCAACTGCTACGGCTGTGACGATGTCCGTGAAGGCGTTGCTGTCATGCGTTATGAGGGTGTTGACGTTTCCATCACCGGCAACTCCACCAACCCCACCCGCTTCCAGCACCCCGTTGCCGGCACTTACAAGAAGGAGTGCATGGAGCAGGGCAAGAAGTACTTCTCCGTCGCTTCCGGTGGCGGCACGGGTCGTACCCTGCACCCCGATAACATGGCTGCAGGTCCTGCTTCCTACGGCATGACCGACACCATGGGTCGTATGCACGGCGATGCACAGTTTGCAGGTTCTTCCTCCGTCCCCGCCCACGTGGAAATGATGGGCTTCCTGGGCGCTGGTAACAACCCCATGGTCGGTATGACCGTTTCCGTGGCTGTTGCAGTGGAAGAGGCTCTGAAGTAATCCCAATAAAGTTTGATCCCGGAATCCGTTTGGATTCCGGGATTTTACATTTCCTTGTCTGCATGTCTTGACACGCTGAGCAGGCGTCCTATATAATGGAAATGCAGACAACAGAAAGGAGCAAAAATATGGACGTTATTATATATTTGATGGCTATTATTTTGCCTCTTGGAATTCGCTGTATTCTCGGTGCGATTTCTAAAACAGTCAACGAGAAAAACGGCTATTTCGGCGGTTTTGCATGGGGCTTTTGGCTTGGCATCATCGGAATCGTCATTGTTGCGGTACGTCAGTCGCCCTTCTATCATTCCTCCGAGTCGATCATCATCCCCAAGCATGGGGAGAAGCTCCCTGCCTCTGCCATTTCTGAAGAGGATGCTCCGAACGGCTGGCGCTGCCGCTGCGGTCGGCACAACGCCCAGTATGTTTCTTCCTGTGTTTGCGGCATCAGCAAGCGGGAAGCCATGTCGCCCCAGCCGGAAACAGTCGAGCCGGATGATGAAATGAAGAAAATCGCGGCTTTGAAGGAATACCAAAAGCTGCTGGAGGACGGCATCATCACGCAAGACGAGTTCGACGCCAAAAAGAAAGCGATCCTTTCTGAATAACCGAATGGAAAGCGTCTCCCGGCTCCCGTGAGCCGGGAGATTTTTGCGCGTAACCGCATTTGCAACCATAGGTTGCGGAAATACCAATGGTAATTGGTGGAAAGCAACCGCCATTTTCTGTAAGATAAAGCTGCAGCAACCGGTTGAAACTATAGCAAGAAATGAACTTGGAGGTTTAGAAATGGATTTTAGTGAACGATTGATCGCTGTCCGGCGGGAAAAGGGATTATCGCAGGAAGCGTTGGCAGAAGCATTGGGCGTTTCGCGGCAGGCGGTTTCCAAATGGGAAACGGGAGAGAGCAAGCCGGATGTTAACAATCTGATCGCTTTGTGCGATGTGCTGGAGTTGAACATCGAGTATCTGTGTCTGGGGAAGGAAAGTGCGCCCACGCAGGAACCCCGGAAGCAGGGGATGTCCCGCACGATGAAGGTATTTCTGTCCGCTTTAGTGGCGGCGCTGTGCCTGCTAGTCGGCGCAGTGGTGGGAATTGCGGCTTTTTCTTCTCATGTACGTACGGATGTGCAGACCCAAACCATAGATATGGCAAATTTGTCCGTGAAAAATGTGCAGGTAGAGCGTAATTTTAACGAGGGCGGCTATGATATCCTTGTTACACCCGGCTTTATCCACGAAGGAGTGGAGGTCAAGCTTTACATTGAAAGCGTAAACAGCGACTACCGCCCGATGACCATCAAATGCCAGTTCGATGGCTTCAATTACATGGCTAATTTTGGAATGCCGCGGAAAAATGTGCAGTATCGGATCACAGCAGTATTTTATTATCAGGACATGCAGAAGCAAGTTCCTATCCTTGATTTTCACGCGGATGAAGGCAGTTGCAGCTATGTGCCGCTGTGGAATCAATAGGCTCAATGAAACCAAATCCCGGAATCCAAACGGATTCCGGGATTTTCTTTATTCTGTGACAATTTCGATGGCGGCGACGGCTGCGGCGGGGAGAAGGACGGTGTCGCCCTTAATTTTCATTTCCCGGGAGTCGAAGCAGTGAGTATTGAAGGGTCCGATCTCTGTTTCGGGATCGGCGGCGATGTAGTACATCGTTGCGGATTTGATCTTCTCGCTGCCGAGATCCAGCTGCAGCGTCTGTGCGGCGTTCATGTCGGTGTTGGCAACGTGCAGGTAGTAGGTGCTGCCGGTCTTGGAGGCGACAACATCCAGCGCGCCCCCGCAGGAAACATCCACCTCATACTTGCCCTGATGAGCGCCAAACAGCTTCATCACAGCACCAACAGGCATCAGGTAAGGCTCAAACAGCGGAACGGGAGTGGGGATCATCAGCGCATTGGACTGCCAGATGTTGCCGAAGAAGTCGGCGATGGTGCCGATCTCCAGAACGTCGCTGTTGCGCATCAGCTCGTTGTGGCAGCGAGCATAGGAGACACCGGCTGTCCATGTGGAGAGGGATGTTCCTCGGTTCTTGTTGCCGGGGAAGGCATAGTGGCACTCGGTGATGGCAAGGCGCTTGCTGCCCCGGTCGGCACGCATCTGTGCGATGAGGTCTCGCAAGCCGGTGTAGCCCTGCATGAAGTGATTCCAAGTGCTTTCAAAATCTTCCTTGTAATGCAGACCGCCGAGAGGGGAGTTTTCCAGCAATGCGGGGGCGGCATGGAAGGCGATGATGTCCACCTCGTCCACCTGACTCATCTTTTTGCACCATGTCTTGTCAACCGCGCCGGCGGGGTCTTCCCAGTATTTGGTTTCGTCACCCCAGCCGATGATGCGGATGCCGGGATCTTTTTCCCGCATGGCGGCGGCGAAGCGGCGGGTGACCGCCTGACATTCGTCGGAGGTGAAGCCCAGATTGCCGAACACGGAGTAGGAGGTCTCGTTTCCGATCTGCCAGTACTTCAGATTGTAGGGCTTTTCAACGCCGTGGGAAAGCCGAAGGGCGTTGTCCGGGTTGTTGCAGTAGTCCACCCACGCGGCGGCTTCTTCCGCCGTACCCGTGCGGTCAGAGCCGGTCAGAGGATCGTGCAGGGTGGGCAGACCCTCAGTCTCCATATTCACAACCAGCAGCGGCTCGGCATTGACCTGACGGCAGAAATCCACGATCTCGTGGGTGCCCACCTGATTGGAATAGTAGCCGCCCCAGACGTGATTGTACATGGGGATGCGGCTCTTGCGGTCGCCTACACCCTCCATCCAGTGATAGTAGGATGCAAAGCAGCCGCCGAAGCGCACCATGGTGGGTGCCAGCTCCTTTGCTTTGTCGATGACCTTGTCATACCATTTATGCTCGATAAAATCCCATGCGGCATCCACGGAGGAGTCGCAGACACCGACAGGCTCCATGAACTGCATATAAAGATAGGGGGAGATCTCGTGCTTTTGCTTGGTGGAAATTTTCAGTTTTACCATAAAATGAACCGTCCTCTCCGGGTTTTGATAATTACATTATAAAAAATACCCCGGCTGCCGCAAGGCATAAAGCGGACATGTTTTCAAGAAAGTGTCCGACGATTGTAGTTTTTTTGGAATTATCTTGTATTTTTTGCGCCGATGTGCTATCATGAGCCTATGAGTAACAAGTATAGCACCAAGCTGCCGCTGTCTCTGGAGATCTGCGGCATCAAACTGAATATCTTCGAACCCGGATGGCAGCTGCAGCGCGAGGACGGCGTGCGGAAAGAGGACAGACAGAACAGTCCGCACTCCCATTTTGCCTTTGAGGTGTTTTTCGCGGCAGAGGGGGAGCTGGTGCTGGTCACCGGCAGAAACACGCAGGTCTATGAAAGGAAGATCGTGATCGTTCCGCCCAAATGCAGGCATTACTCCATTCGGCAGAGCGGCTGGGGACTTTGCCTGCTGTTTGCCTTTGATGCCCAGCAGGCACTGCTGGACGAGCGGATCGGAAGGATCTTGTATGGGCTTGGCGGGGAGGTCTGCGCCTTTACCCTTGACGAGGACACGGCACTCTATGCCCGCATGGCGGCGCAGGCACTGAAACGGGAGGATGCTCTTTCCGCAAAGGAAACGGAGCTGCTGATCGGTCTGCTGTTTTGCAGGTTTTTGGCGAAGCTCCTGCCGGACGAGAAGCTGGAACAACCGGCGCGCAGCAGGGGAAAGCATATCAATGCCATTGAGTCCTATATCAATGCCAATATCTATCAGCCCATCACCCCGGCGGATGTGGCGGAGAATGTCTATTTGAGTGTCCGTCAGGTCTCGCGCATCGTCGAAAGGGAGTATCACTGTACCCTGCGCCAATTTATTGTGGACAGAAAGCTGGACGCGGCAGAGGCACTGATCAAAAATACCGACACCAAGGTG
>JAZNNV010000270.1:0-12423 GCA_045580465.1 Faecousia sp. | reverse complement strand
CCGGTATGCCTCGCGGTTGCTGCCCGGAGGAGTGGATCTTAGCCCACCCGGAGGCGCTGGTGGCTTTGCAGCGGCGCTATGCGCAGGCAGGTTCTCAGGTGCTTTATGCGCCCACCTTTCAGGCGCAGCCCATCGCGCTGGAGCGTGTCGGTCTCGCAGACCAAACCGAAAAAATCAACGGACAGCTGATCGCGCTGTCCCGTACCGCCGCGCCGGACTGTCTGATCGCTGGCGATCTGACGACACTTGCCGCTTTTTGCGAAAGCAACGATCCCGGCAATTTCGATCTTCTGCTCGAAAACTACCGCCGGCAGATCCGCGGTCTTATCGATGGCGGCGCAGACCTGCTGATCGCCGAAACCCTGATGTACCCGCAGGAGGCGGAAGCCATTCTCACAGCCGCCGAGCTGGAAGGGGCGGGTGCTGTGATGTACAGCTTTGTCATGACCGCCGATGCCTCTCTCTTCTGCGGTCAGGATGCGGTTCCCGTTCTGAAAGACCTGCAGCAAAGCGGTGCGGCAGCCGTCGGCTTTAACTGCGTGGCTGCCGATATGATGACGCCGTATCTTGTGCGCAAACTGGTGCGTGACATCCGCATTCCCATTCTCTGCAAGCCTAATGCGGGAAACCCCGTTATCGGTCAGGACGGCATTGCGGAATACACCATGAGTCCCGAAGATTTTGCGCAAACAGTCCTCGATTGCAAACGAAACGGCGCTGCCCTTTTGGGTGGCTGCTGCGGCACGACCCCTGATCACATTGCTGCCGTCAAGGCACTTTGCGATATCTAAAACGCCCTGCAAACGCAGGGCGTTTCGCCGCTTTATGGGAAACGCCACAAAAAAATCTTGCCAAGCGTGTCGTTTTTTGTTATAATGTGACTGTTATGGAAAGAAGAGTTCATTTTTTCGTCAGCCGTAAAAACGTGCTGACATGGCTGATGGCACTTTGCCTGGTCGGCTCGGCAGTGGCCCGCATTGTGATTACCGGTGTGAAAGGGATCGGTTATTCGCAGGAAGTGTGGAGTCAAATCGTTCTGCCAGTAGCAGCCACCCTGCTTTTCGTGCTCATCGCACTTATCAATGGTAAAGAAATGTTCTATAAGACCGCCATTCCCGTATGGATGTTGGGTCTTTACTTTGCCGTTCGTCCGCACGCGCTGATCGCCGGACCCTTTGAGATGAGTCTTTATATCATCTGCATTTTCTTTTTCTGCATCATGTATACCGCCATCACCAGCGGCAAAATCCGTTACGCATGGCTGCTGCTTCCCATGTTTGCAGCACCGCTGGCAGCGATTGCCTACTATTACAGCATTGCCGGCGATCTGCGCAGCGTTATGCTGGTGGCATCCCTGCCGGACATTTTGCTGTTTGCCGGTGGTCTGCTGTTGGTCTTCGCCATCCGTGTGCATTCTGACGGTCAGTATCATCCCACTTGGGGCGACCGCAACGACGGACGTAAGATCCGCACCCTCGCTCCCATGGCACAGATCACCGCGTACTTCCAAGTGGAACGCAACACCTGCTCCAATCTGTTTGAGGAGTCCTTTGAGATCACCCACATTGACCGCTATATCCGCCAGAAGCGCCGCGAGGGTCTGACCGACTTCGGCATCACCCACGTTTTGCTGGCAGCTTACGTCCGCGGTATTGCCAAGTATCCCCAGCTGAACCGTTTCATTTCCGGTCAGAAGGTATATTCCCGCGGAAATGACATACAGTACTGCATGGTCGTCAAGAAGGATATGACCCTTGAGTCCCCTGACACCTCTATCAAGGTCCACCTGACCCCCTATGACACCGCGGTTGACGTCTACCATAAGCTCAATGCCGCAGTTGAAGAGGTTAAGAAATCTCAGGAGCTGGATTCCGGCATTGACAATCTGATCCAGTACTTTAACCTGATCCCCGGCGTTGTGCTGAAATTTGTCGTTTGGCTGCTGAAGCTGCTGGACTATTTCGGCTGCCTTCCCAAGTTCCTGCTGGAGCTGAGTCCCTTCCACGGAAGTCTGTTCTTCACCTCCATGGGCAGCCTTGGTATCAGACCCATCTACCACCATCTGTATGACTTCGGTAACATCCCCGCTTTCGGCGCCTTTGGCTGCAAACGCAAAGCCATCGAGGTGCAGGAGGATGGTACGCTCCTGCAGAAGAAGTACATCGACGTGAAGTTCGTTCTGGACGAACGCATTGTCGACGGCTATTACTACGCCACCTTCTTTAAGTACTACCGCCGTCTGCTGGCTCACCCCGAGGTTCTGGATAATCCCCCCGAGGAAGTCATTCGTGACATCGACTAAGCTATGTACAATACTGTAATTTCCCATATTCCCGCCAGCCACCCCTGGCGGGAATATCTTCACCATTTCGACTCCATCGACTCCACCAATACCGCCGCCAAAAAAATGGCTGCCGAAGGCGCGCCGGAAGGCACGGTTTTGCTTGCAGATATGCAAACCGGCGGTCGCGGACGCATGGGAAGATCATTCCACTCCCCTGCCGGCAACGGCATCTATATGAGTGTCATTCTGCGCCCGCGGTGTCCTGCCCAGCAGCTGATGCACCTGACCTGCGCCGTTGCCGTTGTCACCGCGGATGCCATTGAGGAAGCAGTGGGTCTGCGCCCCGGTATCAAGTGGACCAATGATCTTGTGGTCGGACGCCGCAAGCTGGGTGGAATCCTGACGGAGCTTGCTATTGATAAAAGCGGCTGTGTCGATTATGTAGTGGTCGGTGTCGGCATCAACTGCTGCCAAAAAAGCGAGGATTTTCCCTTAGAACTACGTGATATGGCAACTTCCTTGCAGCTTTGCACCGGCAAACCCGTTGACCGCGCCGTCGTCGCAGCGGCGATGCTCCGATCCTTTGAACGGATGAACCGCGATCTGACGAACCCTGCCACCTTTCTTCCCCAATATCGCGCTGATTGCATCACGATTGGTCAATCCATCAGTCTTTTACGCGGTGACGAGATTCGTCACGGAATTGCCTTAAATGTGGATGATCAGGGCGCATTGGTCGTCAAATTTGACGACGGGCAGATTGATGCCGTCCAATCCGGCGAGGTCAGCATCCGCGGCATGTACGGATATGTATAATTCATCAAAAATCGCAAAATAAAATATTGCAATTTGCCGCGGGATTGGTTATACTGAAAGAGGAAAAATTCCATATAAGGAGGAACTTATTATGAAGGCATGGAATGTTATTTGGAAGATTCTCGTTGCGCTTGCTGCTGTTGCAGGTGTGGTTTTCGTTGTCGTCAACTACGGCGACCGTATTGTTGCGTGGTTCAAGAAGACCTTTGGTGGTCTGTTGGGCTGCGATTGCTGCTGCGATTGCGAGTGTGAGTGCGATTGCGAAGGCGACTGCGAAAGCTGCGAGTGCGAATGTGACTGCGAGTCTGATTGCCCCTGCGATGCAGAAGCAATCGAGGATGCTCCTGCAGAGGCTACCGAAGAGGCTGTTGCTGAGCCCACTGATTTCGAAGGCTGATTGAAAGACATGAACGGGCTGCTCATTTGAGCAGCCCGTTCTTCTTTTATTCTGCAGCCGTCAAGATATTGACCAGCATCTTCACGCACAGCTCCATATCCTCAACGGGGATATATTCAAACCGTCCGTGGTAGTTTTCGCCGCCGGTACACAAATTCGGACACGGCAGACCCTCGTAAGAAAGCCGCGCGCCGTCCGTGCCGCCGCGAATGGGTACTTCCACAGCCTCCATGCCCACCGCCTGCATCGCCTTCTTGGCGCGCTCGACGATGTGCATGCAAGGCTCGATGCACTTGCGCATGTTGAAATAGCTGTCCTTGAGGATCAGCTCACAAGTGCCTGCACCGTACTTGGCATTGATGAAATCGGCAGCAGCGACCATCAGCGCCTTCTTTTCCTCAAACTTTGCCATATCGTGGTCACGGATGATGTAGCGCAGCACCGACTGCTCCACCTCGCCCTGCATATCCGTCAAATGGATAAAGCCTTCATAGCCGGACGTATGCTCCGGCTTTTGGGCAGCAGGCAGCAGGCTCTGGAACTCCATGGCGATATACTGGGAATTGACCATCTTGTCCTTGGCAGAGCCGGGATGGATGTTAAGTCCCTTGAACACCACCTTTGCGCCGGCTGCGTTGAAGTTTTCATACTCAATCTCGCCAATGGCGCCGCCGTCGGCAGTGTAGGCGAAGTCCGCACCGAAGCCCTTGACGTCGAAGAGGTCTGCTCCCCTGCCGATCTCCTCGTCCGGCGTAAAGCCGATCTTCAGGGTCGCATGGCTCATTCGTGCGGTCATCAAAAATTCTGCTGCGGTCATGATCTCCGCAACACCTGCCTTGTCATCCGCCCCCAGAAGGGTCGTTCCGTCGGTGACGATCAGATGCTTGCCGCGGTGGTTTTTCAGGCTGGGATAGTCTGCTTGCCGCAGATAGATCTGTTCCTGCTCATTCAGACAGATGTCCTCGCCGGTATACTCCACGATTCTCGCCTTGATGTTCGCGCCGGAAGCATCCGGGGAGGTATCCATATGTGCGATCAGACCAATGGTGGGCAGCTTGGGATCGCCGGGAACAGTGCCGTAGACATAGCCATGCTCGTCCATATAGGCATCACTGATGCCCATCGCCTTCATTTCTTCCACGAGATACGCGCCCAACAGCTTCTGTTTTTCGGAGGACGGGCAGGTTTCCGAAAATTCATCGGACATGGTGTCAAAGGATACATATTTCAAAAATCGTTCGGTTACAGTGGTCATGTGTTTTCTCCTTTTGAATTCCATTGTAGGGCGGGCGCTTGCTCCCGCCATTATTTTCACTTATTATAAAACAAAACCCGCAGATAGGCAATACTATCCGCGGATTTTTTCTGCTTCAGACCCAGTGGCGGGGGCAAGCCCCCGCCCTACGTTAGGTTTATTACTTTGCGGCGTCCACCAGCTCAGCGGTATCCTGAGCGATCATCAGCTCTTCGTTGGTGGGAACGACCCAAACCTCGACCTTGGAGTCGGGGGTGGAGATCTTCATTTCCTTGCCGCGCTTGCTGTTCAGCTCGGGGTCGATCTTGACGCCCAGGAATGCCAGATACTCACAGACACAGGCGCGGACACCGCCGTCGTTCTCGCCGACACCTGCGGTGAAGGTCAGAACATCAATGCCGTTCAGAGCAGCTGCGTATGCGCCAACGTACTTGGCGACCTCGTAGCAGAACTTCTCACGTGCCAGAGCGCAGTCAGCATTGCCGTTCTTTGCGCCGTCTTCCAGATCACGGAAGTCGGAGGAAACACCGGAAATTGCCAGCATGCCGGACTTCTTGTTCAGCATATTCAGGCACTCGTCAACGCTCATACCGTACTTGTTGCAGATGAACTGCACAACAGCTGCGTCGATATCGCCGGAGCGGGTACCCATGGGAACACCTGCCAGAGGGGTCAGACCCATGGTGGTGTCCTGGCACTTGCCGTCCTTGACAGCGGACATGGAAGAGCCGTTGCCCAGATGGCAGTTGACCATCTTGAACTCCTTCTTGCCAACCAGCTCAGCAGTACGCTTGGCAACATACTTGTGGGAAGTGCCGTGGAAGCCGTAGCGGCGGATGGAGTCGTTCTCGTAGTACTCAGTGGGGATGGCGTAGCGGTAAGCCTTGGGAGGCATGGTCATGTGGAAAGCGGTGTCAAACACAGCAACCTGAGGAGTCTTGGGCATAACAGCCTGGCAGGCACGAATGCCCATCAGGTTTGCGGGGTTGTGCAGGGGGCCCAGGGGGATGCACTTCTCGATAGCCTTGATGACCTCATCGTCGATAATGCAGGAATCAAAGAATTCCATACCGCCGTGCAGCACGCGGTGACCGACAGCGTCGATCTCGTCAACGCTCTTGATGACGCCGTGCTCGGCATCCTGCAGGATCTCCAGAGTAGCTGCGATCGCCTCGGAATGGGTGGGCATGGGGATGTCCTTAACGACCTTGTTGTCGCCGACCTTGTGGTTCAGGCGGCCGTCAATGCCGATACGCTCGCACAGACCCTTTGCGGAAACTTCGCCGGTCTCAGGGTTCATCAGCTGATACTTAAGGCTCGAGCTGCCGGCATTGATGATCAAAACATTCATTGGAATTGCCTCCTAAAAAAATATATTCTCTTTTGGGATAAATTATGGTATGATACACATAGCTGGGTCTATTGTACCTCATTTGAAACGATTTCTCAAGCCCTGAAACAAACTTTTTTGGTAAAGGAGGGATTTTTTTGAAAACCGTCGGAATTATTTGCGAGTATAATCCTTTTCACCTCGGACATCAGAAGCAATTTCGCATGATCCGCCGGCTCTGTGGGGAAGATACCGTGATCGTCTGCCTGATGAGCGGCAACTATGTGCAGCGGGGCATGCCGGCGATTTTTGACAAGTCCCTTCGCGCCAAAGCCGCCATCGACTGCGGCGCGGATCTGGTGCTGGAGCTGCCGGTGACCTATGCGCTGTCCTCAGCCGAGGGCTTTGCCGGGGGCGGTGTCCGCATTCTTTCCGGCTTCTGCGACAATTTGTGCTTCGGAAGCGAAACCGGCAGTGCCGATCGTCTTCTGGAAACAGCACAGGCACTGCTGAGTGAGCCGTTTTCCGCCTTCCTGCGTCAGGAACTGGACGGCGGGAAATCCTTCCCCGCTGCCCGTCAGGCAGCTCTTGAAAAAATGGGACTGGATGCTTCATTATTGGAAAAACCAAACGACATTCTGGCAGTGGAATACTGCAAGGCGATCCTTTCTCAGAAAAGCCCCATATCTCCTCTGCCCATTGTCCGCGAGGGCAGCTATCACGACACCTTGCCTGATCAGGAAAACCCTTCTGCCACAGCGGTCAGATCACTGATCACGAGCGCCCACGATTGGAAATCGTGTGTTCCCTCAGAGGCGCATGCCACATTTGAAGATGCAGCCGTCCACACCCTCGCAGCAGGCGAGCGGGCTGTTCTTGCCCGACTTCGCACCATGACGGATGCAGATTTTGAAGCGCTCCCCTATGGCTCTGAGGGTCTGTGGCGCAAGCTGATGCACGCAGTACACACCGAAGCCACGCTCGAACAGATCCTCACTGCCACCAAATCCAAACGCTATACCCGCACGCGGTTGGATCGGATGGTGATGTGCGCTTACCTTGGCATCACCGCCGCGCAAATGGGAGAACCCGCCCCTTACACCCGTGTCCTCGGCTTCAGCCAGCGGGGTATTGCTGCCCTGAAAGCAGCGCGGGAAACAGGTCTTTTCCCCCATACGGGTGAAAAAGTCGACCACCCCTACCAATCCTTGGAGCGGCGCTGTGACGATCTTTACGGTCTGTTTGCAACCGATGAGGTCTTCCCCGTCGGCAGCACGGAAGACCGCCGCATCTATTTCCCAAAATGATCAAATCCTTGCATTTTGACAAGCATCGTGATATAATAAAGCGCACACAATACTGTGTGCGCTTTTCTTTATCGTTTCATGATCGCTGTCCGCCAAGTCCTGCTGCCTGAAAGGAGTGTACCGCCCTTGAAAGACCACCAAAAAACCCGTTTTCGCCTGAATGCGCCCCAAATCATGGTACTGGGCTTTGCGGGCTTGATTTTGATCGGAACAATCATTTTGATGCTGCCGATCTCCTCCGCCGCCGGCGTGGTCACACCCTTTGTGGATGCGCTTTTCACTTCCACCACTTCGGTCTGCGTCACCGGTCTTGTGGTGCGTGATACCGGCGCATACTGGTCGACCTTCGGTCATGCAGTCATCCTGCTTCTGATTCAGATCGGCGGTTTGGGTATTGTGACTGTCGGCGCATCCTTTGCCATCATCTCCGGCAAAAAGGTCGGACTGTTCCAGCGCAGCACCATGCAGGAGGCTGTCGCAGCGCACAAAATGGGCGGTATCGTTCAGCTGACCGGTTTTCTGCTGATCATGACGTTTGTGATCGAAGCCATTGGTGCTGTGCTGCTTGCCCCCGCCATGATCCGGGATTTCGGTTGGGGACACGGCATCTGGCTGTCTGTTTTCACATCCGTCTCCGCCTTTTGCAATGCGGGTATCGATCTGTTCGGCGGCTATACCTCTGCCCCTTCCCTGACCGCTTATGTCAGCGATCCCCTTGTGAATGTGGTGATCATACTGCTGATCGTTGTTGGCGGTCTCGGCTTTCTGACATGGGACGATATCCGCACCCATGGCATCCATCTGCGGCGCTACCGCATGCAGAGCAAGGTGATCCTTGTCACCTCAGGACTTCTGATCCTGATCCCTGCCATCGGTTTCTTTTTCCTCGAATTTTCCCATCTGCCCATCGGTCAGCGCATCTGGGCTTCGCTGTTCCAGTCCGTTGCACCGCGAACAGCCGGCTTCTGCACGGTGGATCTGAATTCCATGAGCGATTCCGGCAAGATGGCAACGATCTTCCTGATGCTCATCGGCGGCTCTCCCGGCTCCACCGCGGGCGGTATGAAAACAACCACCTTTGCCGTACTCATCGGCTGTGTCTATGCAGTCTTCCGCAAGCGGGATTCCACCCAGTTCTTCGGTCGGCGCATCGCGCAGGAGGTAGTCTCCAGTGCTTTGACGATCTTCTTTATGTATCTTACCCTTTTCGTTGGTGCAGGCATGATCATCAGCAGAATTGAAGCGCTTCCCCTGCTGACCTGTCTGTTTGAAACCGCTTCCGCTGTGGCAACTGTCGGCTCTACCTTGGGCATTACCGCCGGTTTGAGTGTCACTTCCAAGCTGATCCTGATCGTGCTGATGTACCTCGGACGCGTGGGCGGTCTGACCCTCGTATACGCAGCCTTGTCCGGCGCAAAAAAGCAGCTGGGCAAGCTCCCTCTCGATCATATTACTGTTGGTTAAGGAGTTAACATTATGACAAAACAGATTCTTCTCATCGGTCTCGGCCGCTTCGGCAAGCACATTGCCAAGGAGCTTTATGCCCTTGACCATCAGGTTCTCGCTATCGACGAGGACGAGACCCGTCTGGAGGAAGCCCTCCCCTATATCACAAACGGTCAGATCGGCGACTGCACCAACGAAGCCTTCCTTGCCTCCCTCGGCATCAAGAATTTCGATGTGTGCATCGTGACCATTTCCAACGATTTCCAGGCTTCTCTGGAATGCACCTATCTGCTGCGGGAGCTGGGTGCCAAGTTCATCGTCTCCCGGGCGGAGCGGGACGGTCAGGCAAAGTTTTTGCTGCGTAACGGCGCTGACGAGGTGGTCTATCCCGAAAAGGAGCTGGCGAAATGGGTCGCTATCCGCTTCAGCTCCGATCATATCCTCGACTATATCCAGCTTGATGACGAGCATGCCATTTTCGAGGTGGATCTGCCTGAAAGCTGGATCGGCAAGACGGTCATTGAGGTGGACGTCCGCCGCAAGTACGGCATCAACATCATGGGCATCAAGGCAGATGGTAAGCTGAACCTCACCATCACTCCCGACACCCGCTTCAATCCCTCCAACACCATTCTGGTGCTGGGTAAATACAAAGACCTGCAAAAATGCTTCCGCATCTGAAATAGCAAAAATCCGTGTATTTCTCCAGAAATACACGGATTTTCTTAATAATCAGCTGTTGTTTTCAGTTGCACTCATATCTTTTGCGACCCACTTGATTGTGCCCCCGTAATTTTGAAGCACCTTCTCTGTCCATGTTTCGTTTTCTGCCGGATAGTAAACCGTTGCGCGTACAGCATAAAACGCATTTCGGTCTATTACAGGCGCATCTCCTTCGAACACGATTTCTCGTAAGGAGCCGCTCGAAAACGCATAGTTTTCGATTTCCTTCACAGACGCAGGAATCGTAATTTGTGTAAGTGACGTGTTATTAAAGGCAGATGAACCAATTTTCTCAACGGTGTCAGGGATTGTAAATTTTGAAAGCGCGCGGCATTGCGCAAACGCATTTGAACTAATCTCCACGATCGGAGAGTAGATCGTTACATTTGCCAAGGCCGGGCAATTGATATACATTCCGGATGTTTTTCTGTCTCCGCCAATCGTCAGGGTTGTAAGCGAAGGATGGTCAGGAAAGTAAGTAAAAACGGCGGTGTAGCACTCGATGGATGTAATCTGCAAACAGTAACTGAACACACTCGAAAGCTCGGTTATCGTTTCTCCCAAATACACGCTTTTCAATGCGTAGCATCGCGCAAAAGCATTCTGATCCACCGTTGTAATCCTACCTTCCAAAATCACCTTTTCTATTTGCCCACATTCCGCAAATGCTTCACGCTCAATCAATAGCAGATTGCGTGGAGCAACAAACTCAAGAAGGCCGGTCCCTTTGAAAGCGGATTCACCAATTTGCTCCAACTGACAGTCATCATCATATGTAATATGCTGCAGGTTAGAACAGAATGCAAATGCGCTATTACTTATTTTTTTCACATTTTTCGGCAAATGAACAGATGCCAAAGACGGGCAATCCATAAACGCATCTTTTTCAATGTGTTCTACTGTATTGCCCAAAAGAATGCTGGTAAGATTCTTCATATGGCTAAACGCATATTTGGGAACATTGGGAATGCCATCTTCAATGACCACCCGTGTAATGAAATTGGAATAGGCTGTCCAGGGATATTCAAAGCTTTCCTGAACGGTGCGATTTCCAGAGAGCGTCAAAACACCATTGCTGGTAATTTTCCAGAGGATCGGACCTGCATCCCATTCTCCACTGGCAATGATCGCATCCTCATCCTTGTTTCCGGTTGTTTCTTTAGGCGCTTCTGTGGATGGTTCCGTAGGTGCTTCTGTTGGTGCTTCCGTAGGTGCTACCGTAGATGGTTCCGTGGGCGGTTCCGTAGGTGCCTCAGTGGGCGGTTCCGTAGGAGTTTCAGTCGCAGAAGTATCGTCTGAAGCTCCTACTGATTCGGTTGATTGATTTTGGAAATGGTCTGGGCCGCTTAACAATCTGCATCCAGCCAAAAGATTTGTAATGAGCACCAATACTAACATCAAGCCCAAAATCTTCTTCATATAGAACACTCCTTTCCTTTGAAGCATATCATTTCCGCCAATAACACCAACCGCAGGTATAAGATTTTTTCATTCATGCCCCTCCTTTTTTGATTGTTACTGTTCGCTTCGTGGAGATATTTATTTCCCTACAATGCTATAACGAAATAACGCGCCTGATTTAGACACTTCTTTTTTATATTTTATCAAAAAAATCTTTTTTTGATAAAATACACATATCGGTCACAATAACATGTGGTTTTTTCGGCTTCTTAAAATGTAGGTTGCGATTATGATACCACGCAAAAATCCGGGCATTGGGGGAAAATACTCAGCCTTACTTTGGTTCACCAATTCAAAAGCTCCGAAGGATGATCCTTCGGAGCTTTTTTCAGTTCAGGATCTGCTGAAACAGCGCAAAGATCAGCGGGATCGTCACGCATGCCAGCACATGGGACACCAGCGCCATGCCGGATGCCACCTTGGTATCCTTGCCCAAGGCGCTGGGGACAATGATGGTATTCAGACCCAGCGGCATTGCCAGCGAACACAGCGCGCAGGTGGCAAAGGTCTTGCCCATGGGGATCAGGAGCATCGCGCCCAGGAACAGCAGCGGAAACACCAGCAGCCGCAGCGCCGTGACCAGATAGACGCCCTTTCCACGCAGCACCTCTTTCAGGTTAAACTGAGCGATGGTCATGCCCGTCAGCAGCATCGCAACGGGCGACATGCAGTCGCCTGCGGCAGAGATCGTCGCACCGAGGAACGAGGGGATCGGAAGGTTCAGCAAGCCGATCACCATGCCCAGCAGGGTGCAGATCAGCATGGGATTGACAAAATTCTTCAGCCGCTGCTTCAGGGTTTGCTTGCCGGCATCACCGATCAGCAGCGTCGGCACGCCCCAAAGGTAGATGAGCGTCCAAAGCGGCAAGGTAAAGATCAGATACTCCATGAAAATTTCCGGGAACAGCGCACTTACCACCGCGTTTCCCATGAAGCCGAAGTTGGAAAAGCACAGACCGTATGTAAAAATCTTCCGTTCATAGGGATCCTTGCTGCAAAAACGCACGCATACAAGGGACAAGCCGATCGCGATGAATGCCAGCAGCAGGCTGGTGAGCAGCAGCTCCGATGCCGTGCCGATCTTTTCTGCGGTGAAATTGCTGATAAAAGTGTTCAGCACCAGCGCCGGAATAAACACGCAGTTTTCAAGCTTCGACAGCACCGCCTGCGCATTGTCGGGCACAAACTTCCACCGGGACAGAACATAGCCGATCACAATAAATGAAAACAAAAACGCCGTCTGACTGAGCGTTGCTGTAAAGACTGTCATGTTTTCTCTCTCCCTCTGCGATGATTGCTTTCATTATACAGAAAGCTTTCGCAAAATACAACAACTTTGTTTCTGCACGCAAAAAAGCGGGCGGCTGATAACCGCGAAAAGGCCCCCTTGTGTAAAGGGGGCTG
>JAZNNV010000269.1:0-4710 GCA_045580465.1 Faecousia sp. | reverse complement strand
GCAGCTGCTCCTGACTGCGGCGCAGCTCCATCAAAAGTCTGCCCGTCTTTCGGCAGCCACCGGGAAGATCCGCGCCGTTGCCCAAGGGGCGGTGCAGGATCTGACCCGGCAGCTGGGAGGGATCTTCCTTGCAGCTTTTTCGGCAGGGACAGCTGCCGCAGGCGCGTTCCGCCGCGCGGGCGATCAGTGCGCCCTCGTCTACGGGCATCTCCTCCGCATCAAGGATCAGATTTTCCGTCTGCCGCAGCACCGATGCCGCCAGCTCCAGCTGCACCTGCGCCATGCCCGTTTCGCCCCGACGCTGGGCGAGGTCGGTGTTTTTCGGCAGCGCCAAGGCACACAGCGAGCCGATCACCAGCCCCGGCAGGGGTGTCAGATCCCAAACACCGCAAATGCCCATGACCAAAAGATAAAGAAAGCCCGGCGCCAGATGCCGCATGGCGGGTCGAAGCCGCGGGACCAGGCGCACCAGATAGCTCAGGCACAGCACCGCCGCCATGGGCGTCGCGGTCACCTGCGCCAGATCGATCGCCAAGCCAGCCAGCGCCGCAGCGGGAAAGGCACCCACCAACGCCAGCGCGCCGGCGGCGATGTACCCCAGTCCCAGATAGGGCAGCGGCATCACCTGCGCCAGACACAGCACCGCCATGCCGCAGATCAGCCACTCGGTCAGCGGATCGCGCCGCTCTGTCGCGGCAGTCATGACCCACGTGGAAAGGGCAGCAAGTGCCACCCGCAGGATGTAAAAGGCGATGGGTGTGCTGTCAAGACGCAAATACAGCATCGAAAGCCCCGTACCGGCGGTCAAAAGCGCCGCCACCGCACTCATCAGCAGCGGCGTCTGCCTGCGCAGCCGGTTTCCGCCCAAAAGCAGCGACGTGGCAAGCCCCAAGCCCATCCAGATCACACCCTGCATGCCGGCGTTACCCCAAAAGAGGTAATAGCCGCCGCTGCCGCCGATGGCAACCAACACCGCGGGCCAGCCGGTCTGCGCCAGCAGCAAGCCCAGCGTCAGCGGCTGCAGGTGGTGACCCAGCGAAGCAGCTGCGGATAGAAAGCCTGCCAGCAGATACATCGCCGCCTGCAGCGCCGCATGCACCCGCGGCTCAGCCGCCCAGCGACGCAGCATCCGCTGCCATCGCCGCATATAGACCCCGATCGTCACCATCATCTGTACCACGTTCCCTTCCCTTTGATAGGATAATCCTATCATGAAGGCCGTGGGATTTTTTGTCAAAAGCTGTCTTGCAATAAAGTTTCTTGCATAGACGGCAAAAGGCGTGTATAATATAGTAAATTTACCAAAGGAGTTTTGCCGATGCTGACGAAGCTGCGTGCCGTTGCGGACCGCTATGATATGCTCTGCGCCAAGTCCGAACAGCCGGATTTTTACGCCGACCCCCAAAAAGCGGCAAAGCTGCTGCGCGAGAAGAACGAACTGGAGCCCATCGTGGAGGCATTTGCCGCTTACGAGGCGGCTTTGCAGGAGATGGACGACGCTCAGGCGCTGATGAGTGACCCGGACATGAAGGAATTTTGTCAGGAGACCTTCGCAAGCGCGAAGGAGCGCAGCGAGGAGCTTTACCGTCAGCTGCAGCTGCTGCTTCTGCCCAAAGACCCCAACGACGACAAAAACGTCATCGTGGAGATCCGGGGCGGCGTGGGCGGCGAGGAAAGCGCGCTGTTCGCCCACAGCCTTTTCAGAATGTACTCCATGTACGCCGCCTCCAAGGGCTGGCGCATCGAGCTGATGAACTATTCCGAAACGGAGCTGGGCGGCGTGAAGGAAGCGGACTTTGTGATCAACGGTCAGGGTGCCTACTCCCGGATGAAATATGAGTCCGGTGTCCATCGGGTGCAGCGGGTGCCGGAGACCGAGTCCGGCGGACGTGTCCACACCTCCCCCGCCACCGTGGCGGTGCTGCCGGAGATGGAAGAGGTGGACGTGCAGATCGACCCGGCGGACATCGAGATGCAGGTCTATCGGGCGTCAGGTGCCGGCGGTCAGCATGTCAACAAGACCTCCTCTGCCGTGCGGCTGATCCACAATCCCAGCGGCATCGTGGTTGCCTGTCAGGAAGAACGCAGCCAGCTGCAAAACCGGGAAAAATGCATGCGTATGCTCGCCTCCAAGCTCTACGAGATCCAGCTGGAGAAGCAAAATTCCGAAGTCACGGGCATGCGCCGCAGTCAGGTTGGCACAGGCATGCGCAACGAGCGCATCCGTACCTACAATTTCCCTCAGGGTCGCGTGACCGATCACCGCATCGGGCTGACGCTGTACCGCATTGATTCCGTCATGAACGGCGACATCGATGAGATCATCGACGCCCTCGCCACCGCCGATCAGGCGGAAAAGCTGAAAAACGCACAATAAATACAGAATGTAGGGCGGGTGCTTGCCCCCGCCGTACGATAAACCAAAGAGGAAAACCTTATGACATTTACCACCAATTCCCCAGTGGAAACTGAAAAAATTGGCGAGAGGCTGGCTGCCGTTCTGCCTGTCGGCGCGGTGATCGCCTATCGGGGCGATCTGGGCGCGGGAAAAACCGCCTTCACCCGGGGTCTTGCCCGGGGTCTGGGCTACGATGAGCCGGTGACCAGTCCCACATACACCATCGTCAACGAATACTTGGGCGGTCGGCTGCCGCTGTTCCACTTCGATATGTACCGGCTGCACTCACCCGACGATCTGTGGGACATCGGCTGGGACGATTATTTGGAGCGGGGCGGCATCTGCGCCGTGGAGTGGAGCGAAAATGTGGCAGACGCGCTGGAAGATCCCATCCTCATTACCATCGAAAAGCTGGGGGAGGACTGCCGCCGCATCACCATTGAAGGAGGAGATATCCATGCTCTTGCTGAGCTTTGAAACGTCCGCGAAAGCCGGCTCTGTCGCCCTTTTTGAGGGTGAAAAGCTGCTGGGCGAGCAGTACCTGAACAACGGAATGACCCACAGTGCCACCCTTCTTTCCATGGCGGAGACGCTGCTTTCCCAATGCGGAAAAACCGCGAAAGAGGTGGATGCCGTGGCGGTTGCCAATGGACCCGGCTCTTTCACCGGCGTGCGCATCGGCGTTGCCGCCGCCAAGGGCTTCGCTTGGGGCGGTGAAATTCCCGTTTACGGCGTGTCCACACTGGAAGCCATGGCGCTGGGACTGGGCATTTACGACGGCTACGTCTGCCCCGTGATGGACGCCCGGCGGGCGCAGGTGTATAACGCACTGTTTTATGTAAACCAAGGTGTCATGACCCGGGTCACCGAAGACCGGGCGATCGCCCTTTCGGAGCTGGAAACGGAGCTGAAAACCCTCGAAAAACCGATTTTTCTGGTTGGCGACGGCAGCATTTTGTGCTATAATACCTTGGAAGAAACCGTTCCGGGTCTGATCTTGCCCCCAGAGAGCAAGCTGCACCAGCGGGCTGTGGGTGTGGGTCTTGCGGCGTTGAAGCGCAGCGAGGGAGACAACCCCGCCTTTCTCGCGCCCAACTATCTGCGCCTGAGTCAGGCTGAGCGGGAACGAAAGGAAAAATTACAAGAGAAATAAAGGAGAGCATTCTTATGGCAGAGGTTCATGTATTAGATCATCCCCTGATCCAGCACAAGCTGGCAATCCTGCGCAACCACAACACCGGCGTCAAGCAGTTCCGGGAGCTGATCAGCGAGATCGCCGGTCTGGTGTGCTATGAAGCCACCCGCAATCTTCCCACCAAGGAAGTGGAGGTGCAGACCCCCGTGGCAGTTGCCAAGTGCCGCATGCTCGCCGGCAAGAAGCTGGCGATCGTCCCCGTCCTTCGGGCGGGTCTGGGCATGGTGGACAGCATGGTGGATCTGATCCCCTCGGCAAAGATCGGTCACATCGGTCTGTACCGGGATCCCGAGACCCATCTGCCCGTGGAATATTACTGCAAGCTGCCCGATGACATCGGCAACCGCGTGGTTTTCGTAGTGGATCCCATGCTGGCAACCGGCGGCAGTGCCATCGCCGCCATCGATTTTCTCAAGAAGCACGGCTGCCGCAACATCATCATGATGAACATCATCGGCTGCCCCGAGGGTGTCAAGGCAGTGCAGGAGGCACACCCGGATGTGGAGCTGTACCTCGCCGCGGTGGACGAAAAGCTCAATGACCATGCCTACATCATCCCCGGTCTGGGTGATGCCGGCGACCGCATTTTCGGCACGAAATGATTGCAAAGCGGACTGCTTTTTTTGCAGTCCGCTTTTTTCCGTTAAGGGATTGAAACACCAGTCTAAATTTGCTACAATAACAAAAATACGCGCAGGAGGTGTCGGCGTTGTACCAGAAAAATGACTATATCGCGGTTTTTGATTCCGGCGTGGGCGGCATCAGCGTCCTGCGCCAGCTGACCATGCTCCTGCCCAACGAGCGGTTTTTGTACTACGGCGACTCCGCCAACGCGCCCTATGGCAGCCGTTCCACGGAAGCCGTGCGGAAATTGACGCTGGAAGCAGTGAATAAAATATTATGTAAACCAGTTAAGGCACTGGTGGTCGCCTGCAACACCGCCACCGCCGCCGCCGCAAAGGAGCTGCGGCTGAAATATAAGGATACCATCATCATCGGCATCGAGCCGGCCTTGAAGATGGCCACCGACCGGTATCCCGGCGGCACCATCGGGGTCATGGCCACGCCAGCCACTCTTCGTGAGGGAAAGTTTGCCCGTCTGATGGATCGGTGCGCC
>JAZNNV010000268.1:0-5903 GCA_045580465.1 Faecousia sp. | reverse complement strand
CCACCTGACTGTGTTCACGAACCTGTCTGAGACTCTCAGCACCGGTTCCACCGTCGTGGAGAAGACTTCTGACCGTCCCGATGCAAAGCTGTCCATGACGATCGATGAGCTGGATCTGTCTGTCCGGAGCTTTAACTGCCTGAAGCGCGCCAACATCAACACCGTTGCTGATCTGATCAGCAAGACCGGTGAGGACATGATGAAGGTTCGTAACATGGGCAAGAAGTCCCTGGACGAGGTTCAGAAGAAGCTGGAGATGATGGGTCTTTCCCTCGCCAGCGAAGATTCTGGCAGCAGCACCTAAGTCAACCTTTCAAAGAAGGAGGAAATGTTCATGTTCGGAACTCGTAAGCTGGGTAAGACCAGCACTCAGAGAAAAGCTCTGCTGCGTCAGCAGGTGACCGATCTGCTGGAAAACGGCAAGATGGAGACCACCTTCTATCGCGCAAAGGAAGTTCAGCCTGTCGTTGAGAAGATGATCACCCTTGGCAAGAAGGGCGGCCTGTTCAACTACCGCAGAGCACTGGCTTTCATCACTAAGGAGGACGTTGCTCACAAGCTGTTCAACGAGATCGCTCCCAAGTATGCAGAGCGTAACGGTGGTTACACTCGCGTCACCCGCACCGGCGCCCGCCGTGGCGATGCCGCTGAGATGGCAATCATCGAACTGGTTTAATTAATTCCTAATAAAAGAGCGTACCGTAAGGTACGCTCTTTTTATCATATATCAGACTTTAGAAACAGTATAACATTCTCGTCTTCGGTTACGTTGCAAATATTGAAACGTGATCTGGTGTGCAATTTGGAGTGATCTGCGAGTATGATGCATTTTTCGGCATTGGCTAACGCAATTTTACATAATTGAGCAGAGTGTTCCCGCAGAACGGAAATCGTACCATCGTCATCGATACCATCGCAGCCGATAAAAGCGATGTCATAGTTAAACTGGCGGAAGAAATTTTCAGACGCATGACCGATGAGTATCTTGTCTGCCGCAAAACATTCACCACCGCAAATGGTGCAGCGGATTTGCATATCGGATAACGTTGTTAGAAATTGAAGCGAATCAGTCAGTATGTGCAGATTTTTGTGTTCTTTCAGGAACGGAAGCAAATAGGCGCAGGAGGAGTTGCCGCATAGCAAAATTGTTTGATCATCATGCAAATATGCAGCTGCACGGCGTGCCAGTTCCCGTTTTTCCTGCTCATTCATATACATGCGCTGATCAATTGGATATTGTTCGGTGCAGCACATTGCAATTGCACCACCACGATACCGATGTAAATATCCCTCGTTTTCTAATTTGACCAAATCGCGCCGGATGGTCATTTCTGTGAAGTATAAGGCCTCTGCCAAGGCTTTAACAGAAACACGCTGCTTCTGATTTACCAATTCAACAATCTGTTTTTGACGCTCGTTTAGTTTCATGCTGGCCCTCCCAATGTTCGTGGCAATGTTCGAAATGCTTTAAAACGAACATGTATTGCGTTTGAAATGTTGCTGTGTTATTATTCTAGCATAGATATTTTAAATTGCAAGTGGGAGGCGTCTATATGCCGGAGTTCGACAATGTCTACATGATTGCCCAATTGATTGGCATTTTCGGAACGGTTGCAGTCATGGTTGGTATGCAGCAGAAGAAATATAACAGGATCGTCTTCTGCAAAATTATCAACGAATTTATGGCGAGTATTCATTATTTTCTGATCGGTGGTTATACCGGCATGGTAATCAATTTTGCCAGCTGCCTGACAAATGGCGTTTACTGGTACAGAATTACCAAGGGAAAAAGTACGCTGATTTTTCAAATTTTATTCGGAGCATTGTTTGTGACTTTGGGTGCGTTATCGTGGCAGGGTCCGATCAGCACCTTTGTGATCTTGGCAAAGTTGATTTCGTCGGTTTCTTTGGGTATAAAAACACCACGGACGATCCGTTTTTTGAACCTGATCAGCAATCCCTGTTGGTTGGTTTATAATCTTTATATGGGATCGGTTGCGGGAATCATTACGGATTCTTTAGTGCTGGCATCAACGATCATTGCTGTTGTGCGTTTGGATATTCTCAAGCAAAAGGAAATTGCAAAATAAAAGGAAATCCCAACTTGTGCAGTTGCACAAGTTGGGATTTTGTCATTACCAATCAAAATTGAGCGGAACATCGGGGAAGGGATTAACCTTCAGGTGGTCACGCAGCGGCTGACCGTCACGGGAGCGGACGATAAAATCGAGGAACTCCGCATAGTCCGGCAGCTTGTGCCGGTGTCCGCCGGGGCGGAACCACGCACCGGCATGCTCCTCGCAGCCAAGGTATTTGTAGCACTCCTTGACAGCGGCAAAGTTTTGCCATGCACCGATGGGATTGATCCAGTAGTCCTGCATGCCCTCGCACTGCAGGTAGTAGCGGGGTGCGATCAGCGCGCCGAAGTAGTGCATGTCGTAGGGGAGCTGCTCAATACAATGCTCATATTCTTTCAGCTTCGGTCCCATCCATGTGGGGACGTTTTTCAGCATATCGGAAAGTGTTTCTGTCCGGCGGGGGTAGGTCTCCTGCATCGGCACCTCGCAGCGGTGGGACACAGCACCGTGACAGCCGCTGTTGTTGGGGCATACATACTTGATGCGTTCATCCATTACTGCTGCCAGCATGACCGTCTTGCCGCCACGGGAGTGACCCGTGATGGCGACATTGCTTTCGTCCACAAAGGGGAGCTGCTCAAAGACGTCCATGCAGGTCAGATAACCCCATGCCCATGCGGAAATGGCGGAGAAATCGCCCTCGTAGATGTCGTACAAGCCACCCACGCGGCTGTTGTAGCAATCGTTTGCCATCTCCAGCCGGTTGAACTTGGCGGCGATAAAGCCGTGCTTGTGGGCTTCCGCCATGACGTCGCTTTCCATATTCTCGTAGCAGCCGTCGCCGGTGAGAATGACGGGAAAGACCTCCTCTTCCGTCCAAGGATCGTATTCCTTTTCGGGCGCAACGATCATGGGAACGGACAACTCAAGCGTAAAAGTGATCTGCTTCTCCTTTGTGCCGGCGTAGATCTTGTACCACGTACCCACGTGACCGCGGCGATAGCCGGTCAGCGGCTCGATGCGCAGGTATTCGGGGCGAGGGGGCATGCCGCCATACTCAATATCGACGATCATATCACGGATCTGATCACGATTGGCAGCCCACTCCTCGGGGGTCATTCGTGTTCCGTCCGCTTTCAAAAACGGATCAGGCATTTTTCCGTGGAAAATGATTTCTCGCATGTTGATTGCTCCTTAATTGATTGCAATGTCAGCCAGACAGAAGATTTCTCCGTCGTTTTCGGTGACTGTTGCCAATTTTACGACCGGGTCATTGCCGCCGCCGATCTTGCAGCAGAGCTGATAAGTGCCGGCGGGAAGATCATTGGGGATGGAAAGTACAGCCTGCTCGTGGTTCTCGCCGGGCATCCATTTGCAAATGTCAATATCGGTGACAAACTCATAGGAATTGTTGTCGTTTTTCAGGATAAAGCGGAAGGGGAGCTTGTTATAAATGGGTGCGACGCCGGTGTTGTTCAAGGTGAAGCTGATGGGCAGCTCTGCGCCGGCAGATACTGCTTCAGGACAATCGATTTGGCTCAGATAGAAGCGGTAACCCATCTTGGTCAGCCAGTATTCCATCTTTTCCTGCAGGCAGAACTGAATGGGCAGAGACTTGGTGTTAAACGTACTGATATGCCACGAAAGTGTCAATTTGATGATGTCATCGATGTCCCAGCCCTGACGATACCATTCGCTGACCCACCAGTAGGATTCAAAGGACACGGGTGCGATCTTCCAATGGTCGGGGTCGAGAAGTGCAATCCGGGGCGGGAAGATTTCATACATGTGGCGGGGCGAACCGGTTCCGTCAGCGCGCCAGCCGATGGGACGTTTTGCACCGATATAATTGAGCATGTTGATATTACCCACCTGACCCAGTAGCTTGGTGTTTGGGAAGACGCGAACATAGATGTCCATCAGCTTCTTCAGATCTTCATCAGGGAAACCGCAGCTTTCGCCCCAGCAGCCGCCCAGCGAAACATCGACAACGTCAAGCACGGGATCTTTATCAAAGCGTTCGCCCAGCTTTTCAACTGCCTTGCTGAACAGCTCCAGATAAAGGGGATCGGTGGGGGAATCCTTGACGCGCATTCCGTCAGGACGTTCGGGGCAGGGGATCAGCTCCTTCAGCCAGTCGGGAACATCGTCCCGGGTGCAGGTGCTGTGGGGCATCAGGCGGAACATCAGGGTCTGACCCTTTTCCCTTGCCTTGTCAAGGATGCCCTGCACAAAGTCGTAGTTATACTGTCCCTGTACCGGCTCAAACTCTTTCCACAGGATGCGGATGTAGGCAACCGTCGTATCCGGGTAGTAGCCCTGCTCGCGACCCTTTTCTTCCACACCTGCGGGAACGGGGTAGCATTCGTAGTTTTCCGTTTCCGTACTGGCGATGCCGGCTCGACCGGTGATGCAGTCGGAGTACAGCTTTTCACCGCGGAAATGCTGGAAGCTGGTAAAGCCGATATAGGGGTTATAAACAACACCCTTTACTTCTTCGAATTTTTTGACCATAATCATTCCTCACTTAAACAAATAATTACCGTCCTTCATGGAACGGAAGTCATTTGCCATGCACCACAGATTGTAGTGTTCCAAGGTGTCAGGTGCTTCGTTCTGCAAAAGCTGCTCGCTCTTTTCAATGAAATAGTCGAAATCAATGGGATTGGGCTGTCCCATCATGGCATCGAGGTTGTCAAAGAAGATCTTATTGCACAGCTCTTCCCGAAGACCAATGCCGGTGTATTCTTTGTTGGAATATACATCGGTTTCAGTGGTCGTAAAGAAACGCTCTACAAACAGCGGACGATTGCCGGTCGCTCTTGTCCAAGCCTCCTCGTTGTCGTAGGGGAAGTTGTAGGAGTCGGTACCGTAAACGATGCGGTCGCTGTACTTTTCGATAAACGGGATCCAATAGGCGGTGTCTTCAAGGATTTTAAAGAAGTTTTCTCCACCGGGGCATACATCCAGCTTCGTGTTCGGATAAGACATGAATTTTTCCATATTTTCCTTGCTCCAAGGGAGGAAGCCCCAGTGGGCAAGGGTGAAATTCAGCTTCGGATTCTTGTCCAGCCGACGGAGAACTTCCTGCTGCAATTCCTCGAAAGTGGGATAGGTTTCGTCAAAATAGCAGCCGCGGGCTTTCCAGTACTCGTTGACTTGACTCTCATCCCAGAAGTGCGGGGGATTGGCGAGGTGCATCAGGATCGGGAAATTCTCTTTTTCGCAGAAGTCATAGAAGGCGTCAAACACCTCATGCTCCAGCGGATAGCCAAGGCATTTCCGATGGTTGGGATGTCCCTCGTACATCTTCATGCCGTCATATCCCACGCGCTTGTACAGCTTGACCTGCTCCAAAAGGGAAGCGGAAATTGCCTGCACGTCGGAAAGATCCAATCCCAGATACTCCAGACCGGCATAGGCATAGCCATTGGGGGAGAATACCGCCTTGAAGTACATGGCGCGCAGATTGTCGATCAAATCTGTCTGATCAAATTCGATTTTGCCGGGGATCGCGTCGCAGGGGAGCGCAAGGAAGGTTGCCTTTTCCACACCCAAGCGGTCAAACTGGCGCTGGAAGAGCTGAATGGATTCGCGAACAGGGACTTTGAAGCGGAAGGTGTGCAGATGTCCGTCGAATTTTCTCATGATATTTTCTCCTAATGGTCGATTTATGCAAGGATACCGGCAGCGCTGTCCATATCCACATACAGAATGAAGTTGGGATGCTCCTTCAGGAGGGTGGCGGGGATCATATTGGTGGTTTCGGTCGCCTTGACGGTGTTCTTGACAGCCTCAGCCTTGACAGCATAGGGAACGCAGGAG
>JAZNNV010000267.1:0-2328 GCA_045580465.1 Faecousia sp. | reverse complement strand
TGAAAAAGCTGCAGGCTGAAGGCAAGAAGGATGATGTTGTCACCTTTGAGCAGCTGGGTGTGGATCGCCTGTATGTGGACGAGGCGCATGGGTTTAAGAACCTGTTCCTCTACACGAAGATGCGCAACGTGGCTGGCCTGTCCACTTCGGAAGCACAGAAGTCCTCTGACATGTTCATGAAGTGCCGCTACATGGACGAGTTGACTGGCGGCAGAGGTATCGTATTCGCCACCGGCACTCCGGTTTCCAACAGCATGACGGAGCTGTACACCATGCAGCGTTACTTGCAGTACAGCACCCTCAAACGCAGCAACATGACCCACTTTGACGCCTGGGCAAGCACCTTCGGTGAAACAACCACTGCCATTGAGCTTGCCCCTGAAGGCACCGGCTACCGGGCAAGAACCAGATTCGCACGATTCTTTAACTTGCCGGAACTCATGACGATCTTCAAGGAAGTGGCGGACATTAAAACGGCGGATCAGCTGCATCTGCCTACCCCTAAGGCAAACTTTGAAACGGTGGTTGTGCAGCCCACCGAACAGCAGGCAGAACTGGTACAGGCACTCTCTGAACGCGCAGCCGAGGTACATAGCGGCAATGTTGACCCGTCCATTGACAACATGCTCAAGATCACCAGTGACGGTAGAAAGCTGGGCTTGGATCAGCGATTGATCAACCCCATGCTGCCCGACGATCCCGGAAGCAAAGTCAATGCCTGCGTCCGCAACATCCACCGGATCTGGCAGGAGGGCATGGATCAGCGGCTGACACAGCTGGTGTTCTGCGACATCTCCACACCCAAGGGGACCGCCGGGGCGGAGAATCAGGAGTTCAGCGTATACGATGACATCCGTGCAAAGCTCATTTCCATGGGCGTCCCTGCGGAAGAGATCGCCTTCATCCATGATGCCAATACAGAAGCAAGGAAGAAAGAACTGTTCGGCAAGGTGCGCTCCGGTCAGGTGCGTGTCCTCATGGGCAGCACAGCCAAGATGGGCGCAGGCACCAACGTTCAGGATCGGCTTGTGGCGTTGCATGATCTCGACTGCCCCTGGCGTCCCGGTGATTTGGAACAGCGGGCGGGGCGAATTGTCCGTCAGGGCAATCAGAACGAGGAAGTGTTCATCTACCGTTATGTCACTGAAAAGACCTTTGACGCCTATTTGTGGCAAACAGTGGAGAACAAACAAAAGTTTATTTCCCAGATCATGACCAGCAAAAGCCCTGTCCGATCCTGTGAGGATGTGGACGAAACCGCCCTGTCCTATGCAGAGATCAAGGCGCTGTGTGCCGGTGATCCGACCATCAAGGAAAAGATGGATCTTGACATTGATGTGGCACGACTCCGCCTCATGAAAGCCGACCATCAGAGTAAGCAGTATCGTCTGGAAGATCAGCTGCTGCGGTACTTCCCGCAGGTGATGGAGCAGCAGCGCGGATTCATTACCGGCTTCCAGGCCGACCTTGAAACGCTGGCTGCCCACCCGTTGCCGGAGAAAGACTTCATCGGCATGGAGGTCATGGGCAAGCGGATCATGGACAAAGAGAAGGCTGGCGAAGCTCTGCTGGACGCCTGTAAGGGTGCTGCAAAATCCAATCAAGATGTGGCTGTCGGTCACTATCGTGGTCTGGATATGAGCATCGCTTTTGAACCTTTCTCGCAGTTGTTCTACCTGACCCTGCGCGGTCAGATGTCCCACAAAGTGGAGCTGGGCAGCGATGCCCGTGGCAATCTGGTGCGTATTGAAAATGCCCTTGCCAACATTCCCAACCGACTGGCAGCGGCACAGGCTGAACTGGAAAACCAGCGTCAGCAGATGGAAGCTGCCAGAGCAGAAGTGGGCAAACCCTTCCCGCAGGAAGCTGAACTGCAGACCAAGAGCGCCCGTCTTGCGGAGCTGGATGCGAAGCTGAACATGGATCGCAAGCCCTCCAAGGCCGCTGATCATGATGAAAAGCAGTCCATTCAGGATGCACTCAGACAACCCGGCAGACCCGGTAATCCCACCCGACCCAATCACAGAGAGGAGGCAAGATAATGACCAATGAAGAACTGAATACGGCATTGTACAAGAAGATGTTTGCAGAGCAGGATGAGTTCAGATCCTGGCTGCTGGAGCAGACACCCGAAGAAATTCTGCGACACGCCTATGATTATGTCATGCGTGAGGACATCCTGCTGAGCCTTGAGTACAACGATCTTTCTGACCGATATGCATCTGTTCTGCTGGATATGGATAAGCCCCTTGCAGCGATCTTCAGCAAGCTGGAGCATACTGATTCGCCCCACATGGAGCATGTCTGGGATTGTGTGGAGCAGTGTGC
>JAZNNV010000266.1:0-9520 GCA_045580465.1 Faecousia sp. | reverse complement strand
GTACTGCCATGTTTATGGGCAGCGTCCTGAAGAAAATGTTCAAGAAGAATATTCTGACCATGGTTGCTGCGCTGCTGGTCAAGTCCGGTATCAACGATCTGATGAAGCTGCTGGACTACCGGGAAATCGGCGGCACCCAGTTCCTTGGCATCAAGAAGCCTGTCATCAAGGCACACGGCTCGTCTGACCGGCTGGCATTTTGCAATGCGGTCCATCAGGCGCAGGAGGCTGCGGCTCATGACATCAGCGAGCAGCTGGAGCAGGGCTTGGCGGCTTTGAAGGAGACAAGCAATGATTAAGGATCTGGAAAACGCGATCGGCTATCAATTCCGCAACATTACGTTGCTTCAGAATGCGCTGGCGCACTCTTCTTATGCAAATGAGCGCTGGCATGATCCCCTGAAAAGCAACGAACGGCTGGAATTTCTGGGCGACTCCATCCTCGGCATGCTGGTTGCAGAGCATCTTTACCGAACATTTCCTGACCGCCCGGAGGGTGAGCTGACCCGGATGCGTGCGGACATGGTCTGCGAAAGATCGCTGGCAAATGTGGCAAATGCCATTGGCTTGGGCGGACATCTTCTCCTCGGAAAGGGCGAGGAGTTGGGCGGCGGACGAAGCCGTGACTCCATCCTCGCGGATGCGGTGGAATCAGTGATCGCTGCGTGCTATCTGGATGGCGGCATGGATGCGGCGGTGAAGTTCATTCAGAAGTTCATTCTGGTGAATGTACCCGTGAGCAAGCTGCAAAATGCCGACTACAAGACGGCGCTGCAGGAGCTGGTGCAGCAGAAGAAGAATCAGACCCTTTCCTACATCCTTGTGGGAGAGAGCGGCCCGGACCACGACAAGCAGTTCTGTGTGGAGCTGCGGCTCAACGGTGAGCTTGTGGGTACCGGCACCGGAAAGAGTAAAAAACGTGCTGAGCAGGCAGCTGCGAAGGCTGCGATCGAACTGCTCTTCCCCAATGCATAACAAAAAGGACCTGCTTTGAGGCACACTCCGTAAGGAAGTGTGCCTCAATGATATCCGTTCCTCTGCGGAACGGGTGATATACCTTTGGTATGATATCGCTCTGCGAGCAATGATATATGCCTGCGGTACATTAAGGAACGGATATTATATCATTTTTTCACGAAGTGAAAATGTATCATACGGCAAAGCTGTATATCATATCTCATCAGAGATATATCATTCTTTACATACAGAAAAAATCGTGTTTTCGGCAATTTTTACCTTTCTCAAAGCATGTAACCCACTATGACACTTTCACCAACTGAAAGTGTCTGTTTTTCTTTATATAGAAAAACGGAGACTACTTCTTTACGAAGTGTCTCCGTTGGCAGGTCCTTTTGCTTTGTTATTCGAAAAATGCTTTGAGAAATTCGTGCATACCGCCTTCGTAGCAGGCTTCCGCAAGAAACTCGGTGCCTTTCTGATCGCCCCAGCTGTAGTAGATAATGGTGCGTCCGAGATATTCACACAGCTCCATGTCAGAGTTGTTGGTGTTGAGGGCGTTCGCGATGCGTTCCCGATCTGCAGGGGTCAGGAAGGGTGACCCGATTTTGCGGTCGTCTACGTCGTCGTACATCAGCACGGGATTGATGGGACTGTACTCCCAGTTGAGAAGATCCTTCGACCTTGCGATGGAGTTGGCAAAGCGGTAGCCGGGATACTCTTCCAGATAGCCAACATAGTAATAGGGATCGTCCGGGAAGGTGTAGATCGCAGGAGAGCCGGCATAGCGGTCTTTCTGGAAGACGTATTCGGAGGGCATCAGCTCCCAGTTGGTCAAGTCCTTGGATCGGGCGAAGCGGAAGGTGTAGGGATATGGACCGCATTCTTCTACCGGGGCGCTGATCTCGATCATCAGAGTGTAGGTGTCGCCCATCTTGGCGACGTTCATGTTGTAGATTTTCCAGCCGGGCAGATCAAACCGTGCGTATTCTTCCCAGTTTTCGAGATCGGTGGAGCGATAGAACACAAGACCGTCGCTGCCCCAAGTGGGATTGTTGCCAGTGACAACATACATCACACCGTCTTCTGCAAAGGGGAACCCGAAGCTGTGTCCCTCGGCAAATAGGGGAGTTGAGGTGTTGGTGCGGACGTGGATAAAGCGCAGACAAGGCTCGTCATCAAGATCCTGCCAACGTCCGATATGTGCATTTGCGGCGCAGAAGCTCTTTCTGCGGACGACTTCAAAGCGGTACAGCTCATCTTTCCACACGATAGGGGTGGTTTCGACGATGTTGTTGCATTGGATGGTGCCCAGCTTACGGATCAAGGGACGTGTGGGGAATTTCTTTGCCATATGTATTCTCCTCTTACTTGCTGTAACGGCGATTCAGAATGTCTTTCATCAGTTTCACAGCAAAGGCAGCGGATTCGATCATCATATTCAAGCCGAAATTTGTCAGGTTCACTTCCATATTGTAGTAGCCGCTGTAGCCCACTTCATCCAAGGCATCGAAGACAGCATCCCAGTTGATGGTGCCGGTCATGGGGATCTTGTGCTGGTCTTTGAAGGTGTCGTTGTCGTTCAGGTGCAGGCAGACGATGTTGCCGCCGCACATGCGAATGACTTCTTCAGCAGCGGGGTTGCCGAAGCGGAATGCCTTGTTGGAGTGACCGGTGTCGATGCAGATCTTGAAGTGCTCTGCGTTGTCGCCATGGGATGCAATGCGCTCGTAGGATGCGATAAACTCGTCCGCATAGCCAAACTGATTGCAGATGCCGTAATCGGGTGCGTCACCGAAGGTCTCGGTGGCGATGATCACACCGTATTGCTTGGCGAAGACAAGGAAGTCATTGTAAAGCTCAAAGGCCTTGTCACGCATCCACTGCTTGTCCGCATCCGGGCCGGTAGCAATGTTGGAAACCGTATGGAAAACGGTAACCGGCGCGCCCAAAAGCTTGGTTGCAAGGCAATCCCGGCGGGCATTTTCATAGACCGCCTTGTTGAAATCCTCATCGTAGCGGAAAATGCTGCCCCGTCCGTGGGTCTGGGCGATGACAATGCCGAGCGCATCTGCCTTTGCCTTCACCGCTTCAAAGTAGGCGATGATCTCCTCGTCGGATTTACTGTAAATGGAGTCCGGGTTTCGTACATCATATTCGTCATCATACAGATTGAAATCGATGGCATCGCAGCCAATTTCCTTAGCGATTTCCAGTGTGCGCTCCCATCCGTAGTGATACTGAAGATTAAAAGTGGACAAGCTGACTTTTCGTTCCATGTTTGTCTCCTTTTGCAAATATTCTATAGCAAGAATATCATGCTGTCTGGTGAATGTCAAGCGAAACGGGAAGCCACTTTGGCGAAGGAATTGCACTTTTGTCCGGAATTTGCACTTTCGTCAAAAAGTGAATTCATCTATGGACATTCTCACAATTTCCCTTTATAATGACTTTGTAAAAAGCACCTGAAAGGCGCAAAATGAGGAGGTTACATTATGGGCTCTGTTCGAATTGATCCTTTCTATTACGACCAACCGCCGCTTCTGTTCGTTGACGAACTGAAGAAGCCGCTTCATGAGAAGAAGCCTCTGTGGTTTGCGGAAAGAGCGCTTGCAGCTGGTGAAGTTTCCGCACAAGGGGCGTATCTGATCAATGAATTTCCCGATCCTGAGCTACTGCTGGAAACGGCAGTGGCAGATTTTGATACCTTCCTGCGTGTTTATGAAATGAAAGGGAAGCGCTATCCCATCTACCTGCAACAGGGTGAAACACCCTGCTTCGAGGCGTATACCATCGAGGTGCAGGGCAGCTGCTGCCGCATTACGGCGGCAGATACCGAGGGCATCCGCAGAGGTTTGATTTACCTGGAGGACGAGCTGCACCGCCGCAGCGGTCCTGTGCTGCCCCTTGGCAGCATTGAGCGCAAGCCCGTTATCCGTCACCGCATCACCCGCGGCTTCTACAGCCCCACCACCCGTCCGCCCAAGTGCGCGGATGAGCTGATGGACGATGAAGATTACTATCCTGACGAATACCTGAACCGCTTGGCGCATGACGGCGCAAACGGTCTGTGGATCTATACGCTGTTCGAGAATCTGCTGCCCTCCGACATTTTTGTGGAGTACGGCGAGAATTCCGCCCGCCGGATCGAAAAGCTAAAAAAGGTCGTAGCGAAGTGCAAGCGCTACGGCATCAAGGTGTGGGTGTTTGGCGTGGAACCCATTGCGCTGCGCCCGGAAATGGCAAAGAATTATCCCGATTGCACCAGTGAAGTCGATACTTGGAACGATCATCACACAGTCTGTCCCTACAGCGAGCGGGGCGCGCAGTATTGCATCGAAGCGACGCAGAAGCTGATGACGTTGGTGCCTGATCTCGCGGGTATCATTGACATTACCTTTGGCGAGCGTCCTACCAATTGCGCCAATGCCAATTATCACAAGTGCCCCCGGTGTAAAGACCATACCCATGGCGAGATTCTCGCGCGGACCATTGACCTGCTGAAGGAAGGTATCCGCAGAAGCGGTACAAATGCGGAATTTGTCAGCTGGACCTACGGTCACCGTGACTCAAAGCCGGAGGATATCCGTGAATATGTCCGTCTCGCGCCGGAGGACGTGATCCTGCAGGAGAATTTTGAGGATGCGGGATTTGATGAGCAACTGGGAAAAACCCGACAGGCGATTGACTACTGGCTTTCCTATAAAGGACCATCCCAGATGTTCCGCACTGCAGCTCAGACTGCGGTGGAAAACCGCAAGCGGATGTTTGCCAAGATGCAGGTCTGCTGCTCCCACGAGCTGGCAACTGTTCCTTACATTCCCGCGCCCGGCATTCTGTTTGACAAATATGCTGCTGCCTATCGTTACGGCGTGGAGGGTGTCATGCAATGCTGGCTCTTTGGCAATTATCCTTCCATGATGAGCAAGGCAGCGGGTGAGCTGGCTTTTGTGAGCGATTTTTCCGATAAGCATGGCTTCCTGACGCAGCTTGCCGGTGCCTTCTGCGGCAGCGACGCGCAGAAGCTGGTCGCTGCATGGGATCATTTTGAGGAAAGCTATACCCATTATCCGCTGAATATTATGTTCAGCTACTACGGTCCGATGCATGACGGCGTCGTGTGGGATCTGGCGCTGGAGCCAAAGGATGCGGCACTGCCCCGTTCGTGGCAGCTGACGGACAAGCCTGACGGTGACCGCATCGGTGAGTGCCTGCAATGCGGTCATACCCTCGAGGAAGCCGTGGAGCTGACTGGCATTATGCGACGTGAATGGAACGCCGGCGTTGCGTTGCTGCCGGAAAACACACCTGCCGAACAGGCTTCTGTGGCAAATGCATTGGCGACGCTCTATGCCAGCGGCAACAATATTCTACGATTTTACGCGCTGCGGCATGCCCTCGTCTATGGCGAACAGGACAAGCAGGAATTACTGGACGAAATGGAGCGGATCGTGGATGCGGAGATCGCAAACAGCGAGCAGATGATCGCGCTCTGCGAGCAGGACAGCCGCCTTGGCTATCACTCTGAGGCAGAGGGCTACAAATTCTTTCCCAAGAAGCTGCGCGTCCGCGTGGAAAATCTGAAAGCACTGAAGCAGACGGAATTTGTCCGCGTGCGGGAAAACGTGAAGGCAGGGGAGAGCCCGCTGCGTTGGTATCTGGGGGAAGATGGTCCCGGTTATCAGATGGCGAAGGGGAAGGCTGCCCTCGAAAAAGCACCCTATGAGCCGATTGCCGATCAGGATGCGGCATTCCGCGGGGCATATGATGAGGATTTCCTTTACATCGAACTCAAGGGCGCAGCTGAGACCCGTTTCCGTATGCACTTTGAGTATCGGCTTATGTGGCCGTCGCCCGGCGTGATCTTTGAAAGGGGAGAAAAGCGCCTTTCCATGTGGGCAACCACCCACCAGTCCATTTTCGGTGAGAAGATTCAGGCGGAGCTTGATAAATATCAGCTGCTTTTGAACGAGCCGGGGCATTACCTGATCGCCATTTCCCGCAAAGCGGTCGGTTGGGAAGACCATCGTCCCATCCGCGTGATGATGGCGGCGAACGATCAATCCTGGATCTACGACGACGAGCCGGTACATCTGCTGGGCAAGAATGACATTTCTCCCGGTGAATTTGGCTGGCTGAGGGTTTGAATATGATCTGTTTACTCAATGGAGTTGAACTGTATCTCCGGGCGCAAGACTGGTCTATAGCCGAGGATTTTGTGTGGCGGTGCAGCCTCGTCAATATCAACTGGTGGGCGGGCAACCACTATTTCAATATCGAGGCGGGCTATACCTGCCCCAAAACCGATGCGCCTGATTCCATTGCGCATCTGACCCTATGGAAAGAGGCACACGACGACATTTGCCCCCTTTCCTTCAACGGGACGTTTGTGGGCGGCAACCATGGCATGGATTGCGTGGATGTCATTACCGCACCCGCCCACGGCAAGACCAAGGAGGACATCGGCTCTGTGTGGCTGGATGGAAAGGGTCAGACCTACTGCCTTGTGAAGATCCCGGATCGTGACAAACTTTCCTTTGTCATGTTCGATAAGGAGAGTATGGCAAGGGGCATTATGGGCTGCGGCGAACCGCAGGGCATGCTCCGGCATCAGCAAAATGCCATGCATACCGAGGACGTGATGATCGAGGCGTGTGCAGAAGGTCAGCTTCGCCCCTGTTACAACCATTACCAAATGCGTCTGTTTGTCGACGGCAAGCGAGTTGATCCCTATCAGGATCTGGTGCAGGAATGCCGGTGTGTCAGCGTGGAAAAGGAATACGATATCATCTTTATTCCCGCCATGCTGCAGATGCTGATGGAACGTGTCGGTAAAAATGACAACGCTTCCATGCACGCTGAGCAGATCCGCGAGCGGTATGTGCGTGTTTGTGTCCGCTATGACTTCCACGATAACGGCTCGACTTCTGTCTATGTGTCCTATCAGTTTGCCAAAGACGTGGAGCTGAGATACTTGGGTCTTGTGCAGTCGATGACGGTGAATGATGTACCCTTTGCCTATGCGTACGTACCGGATACGGTGTATGAAACGCCGGTTCAGCAGCATGCGACCACACCCATCCGCTTTGAAAAGGATGCATGGAACGATACAGGAAAAGTGCCGTACCGCTACTATCAGTTCAAGGATGAAGCCTGCAGAGATGGCATGGCACTGGTCTATGACCGCAGCTACGGCTGGGGAAGCAACGAAGCACGGCTTGCAAATGTGACATACGCTGGCTGGTACAACCATCGGACACGCAAGCAGTATCCTGCCTTTATCTCCGGCGGAAAGCTGAAAGCCGGTACGCAGGTTGACGGCTTCGCCGCAAGGATTCCCGTCAGTAAGCGAGATCCTGACCTGACGGCACTTTGTTGGTACTACATCGGCGACGATATCGTTTTGATGCTGGATACTCACAAGGCGGTGGAGAAGGATATCCTTTTGCCTGACTGTATGGCAGGTCGCAAAATGGAGATTCTGGACAGCAAGGGCGCTCTTGATATTGCCTTTAAAGAAGATAAACTCCATGTCCGCTTTGATGGTTATGGCTATCTGGTCGTAAGACTTTCCAAATGAATAAACATAGAACACCCCGTGCCGGTTGGCACGGGGTGTTTTCTATAAGCTTATTCGCAGTAGCCGGGGGTGGTGTAGAAGGCGACGGTTCTCGGCTCAGCACGTCCGTACTGCGCTACAACGGGCACATCGCTTTCCAGCATGATGGCATACTGTTCTTCAAACCGGGCGGTATGTACGCCGAAATCCTTCTTCTCATTGGTACGCAGGCAGCGCACACGGCGGGCACCGACGGTTACGAGGATGTCGTTTACCGGCTCCTTGTCCGTAAAAAACAGCGTAATGCGGATGCTCGCGTCCTGATCGCCGGTGTTGGTGATGATGATGGACTCATGTCCGGGAATCTGGTTGTCACCCACGGGCGGTAGCTCTGCATCGGGGAAGATCCAGACTTTTTTTCCGTATGTCATAGGTTATTCTCCTTATTTTTCAAGATATTCGAGGGTGCGGTAACGCAGGGCATCTTCCGGGGTGAACTGACGCACCACACGGCAGGGATTGCCCATCGCAAGGGAGTTCGCGGGGATGTTTCTCGTCACAACGCTGCCCGCACCGATGACGCAGTTGTCGCCGATGGTGACACCCGGCAGAACCTTGCAGCCGCCGCCAAACCAAACGTTGTTACCCACGCGGATGGGATAGGCGCACTCAATGTTGTCCTTTCGCTGCTGAGCATCAAGGGGATGCACAGCGGTATAGAAGCCACATTGAGGGCCGATCTTCACATCGTCGCCGAAAATGATCTTTCCCGGATCTACGAAAACGCAGTTGTTATTGGCATAAAAGCGATCACCGGCCTCAATGTTGTAGCCGAAGCCGCACCAAATGGTGGGTTCTACGTAAGGCGCGCAGCCCAATTTGCCAAAGAGCTTTCGCAGCAGCTTTTCCCGGGTTGCCATGTCAGAGGGGCGGGTGTTGTTGTACTCCCAGCACAGATCGTCGCAGCGGATGTGATCTTCCTCACGCTCGGGGAAGGTGGTGTCATAAAGCAGACCTGCGTCACAATCTTCGCGCCAACCCATTATTTGATCACCTCGCGCAGCCACTCAAGTGTGCAGCCGACCATGTGCTTGCCGATTTCTTCGCTTGCTTCCTTAGCGCTTTGGGCGAACCATTCGGTGTTGCGCTCGCAGCGTGAAAGGTCGACCAGTTCGGGATAAGTGCCCATCAAAAGAGAGGTTTCCCACTTGCCCGCATGGTCAAAGCCGCCGCATTTGATCTGTGCATCCGCACCGATCAGGGGAATGACCTTGATGTAAGAGAAGGGGTCGTCTCCGCTGCCCATGTCCTCATAGTAGCTCGCATAGGCATCGCTGCCCCACCAGCCCTTGCCCAGCTTTTCTTCCATGTACTCCATGGTAACCTTTTTGGCAGCTTTATGGCAGGCGATGGTCATGGGCATCAGTCCTGCGGCTTCGGTCTGGTGATGGGGGATCAGGTAGATGTTTTTGTGACCGGCATCGATCATGGACTTAAGAATGCAGTAAAGATAATTGGCATAGGCATCCTCGTCCACATGGAAATGGCTGGGCTTCGGTTCGCAGACCGCATAAGAAGCCACGCCATACCAGATGGGAGGACAGACGACGATCTCTTTTTCCTTTTCCAGCTCCCGCAGGCAGCCGGTGACCACCAACGTGTCTGTGCCGCAGGAAGCATGACGGGCGTGGTATTCCAGCGTGCCGATGGGGATGACAAAGGGAACTTTGCGGTCAACGGCGGACTGAATTTCGTCGTAGAACATTTCAAGCATTTGCATAGCAGGAGACCTCCTTTATGTAAGGATACCGGCGCAGGGGTGCGCCGGTATTGTGATTTTAGGGCAGCAGGCGCTTGGTCGTACCCTTCAGGTAGACCTGACACTGACGGAAGCCTTCGGCGTAGTCAGCACCGCACTGATAACCTCTGTAGCGGCAGCAGGTGCGTACCATGTCCGGGAAGTCAATGCCGTCATGATCACGCATCCACACGATCTGGGATTCG
>JAZNNV010000265.1:0-17942 GCA_045580465.1 Faecousia sp. | reverse complement strand
GTCGATGCCGTCGATCAGGATCTGACCCTTTTGGATGTCGTAGTTGCGGCAGATGAGGGAGAGGATCGTGGTCTTGCCGGAGCCGGTGGAACCGACGAAGGCGACGGTCTGCTTCGGCTCAATGCGGAAGGAAACACCCTTCAGCACCCATTCGTCAGGCTTGTAGGCGAACCAGACATCCTTAAATTCGATCTCGCCCCGGACTTCATCCAGCTCGATGGCGTCTTCTTCGTCCACCACCTGCGGCACCATATCCAGAATGGTGAAGATCTTTTCCGCGGATGCGAAGGAGCGCTGCAGCATATCAAACTGCTCCGCCAGCGTCTGGATGGGGTTGAAGAAGCGGGAAACATAACCGTAGAAGATCGTGACGATCTCGCTGGTGATGACCTGACCGAGGAAAACGGTGTCGTGGATATAGCCCTTGGCACCGAAATAGAACAGGCAAAGCTGTGCGGAGATGAACAGCATATAGACCATCGGGCGGAAAATGCCGAAGACGTACAGGCGGTTGAACTTGGCTTTTTTCAGCTTCGCGCTGCGCTTCTCAAAATCTTCCATCTTGCTGTCCTCACGGTTGAAGATCTGGGTGACCTTCATGCCGGAGAGGTTTTCAGAGAGGAAGGTGTTGATGTCGGTGTTGGCGTTGCTGACCTGACGGTGCGCCCGGCGGGAGAACTGCCGGAAGATCACTGTGAAAAGCACAACAAAGGGTACGAAGCACAGGATCATCAGCGTCAGGGCGTAGTTCACATACAGCATGGCGGCAATGATGCCGATGATGACCAGCGTGTTCTTTGCCAGCGTGACGATGATGTTGGTGAACATGAAGCTGATGGCATTGGGGTCGTTGCTGACACGGGTCACCAGCTTGCCCACGGGGATGTTGTTCAGCTGATCGTGGGAAAGGCTTTCGATGTGGGTGAATACGTCCAGACGGATCTGGGAGAGGATCTTCTGACCGATCTTCTGCAGCAGCATTGCCTGCAGATAGGTGCAGATCAGCGATACCACCAGCACGCTGGCGTAGACGGCGACGAGGGTATAAAGCTGGGAAAGGGCGAAGCTGTCCTGCTTCAAAAGCTTCTGAAACTCGCCCATCAGCAGCGGGGAGATCAGCTCGTAGCCGATGGAGAAGAGCATGATGACAAACACGCCGATAAAGCTCTTCCAGTAGGGCTTTGCGTAGCGCAGAAGTCTTGCGGTGATCTCACCGTCGGACATGTGGCGGTCACGGTCGGTCATGTCTTCCTTGTAACGTCTCAGGATCAGCCATGCGATCACGAAGACCGTTGTGAACACACCGATGATCGCGCCGACGATCAGGATGGGTAAATACTCACGCATCGTGATTACCTCCTTCCTCCTCAAGACGCTGCAGGTCTACCATTTTGCGGTATTCGGCGCAGTTTTCGTAGAGCTCTGCGTGGGTGCCGACGGCGGCAAGGCGGCCGTCATCGATAAAGAGGATCTTGTCCATGCTTTCGATGGTGGAAATGCGGTGGGCGATCAGGATCGTGGTCTTGCCCGCGCGGGTGCGGCGCAGATTTTCCAGAATTGCCCGCTCGGTCTTGGTATCAACAGCGGAGACGCTGTCGTCCAAAATCAGGATGGGTGCGTTCTTCATCAGCGCACGGGCGATGGAGATGCGCTGCTTCTGACCGCCGGAGACGGTCACGCCGCGTTCGCCCAGAACGGTGGCATAGCCGAACTGAAATTCGGAGATGTTTTCGTGTACGTCGGCGAGCTTTGCCGCTTCCGTGACGGCTTCCTCGTCATGCTCGTCCACACCGAAGGCGATATTGTTGCCAATGGTGTCGGAGAAGAGAAAGTTGTCCTGCGGCACGTAGGCGCAGCCATCGCGCAGGGAACGGATGGAGATGTCGTTGACATCGTGACCGTCGATGAACAGCATGCCGTCACCTACGTTGTAGGTGCGCAGGATCAGATCCACAAGGGTGGTCTTGCCGGAGCCGGTTCTGCCTACGAGACCCACATTTTCACCGGCGGTGATGGTGAAGCTGACATCCTTCAGAACGTCGAATTCACCATCGGGGTAGCGGAAGGTGAGACCCCGGAACTCGATGTCACCGCGGATGGAGTCCAGTGTCTGCACGCCGTCCCGATCCTTGACGTTGATGGGGGCATCCAAAAGCTCGCTGATGCGGTTGAGGGATGCCTTGCCCCGGGAAGTCATTTCGATCAGCTCGGAGATCGCCATGATGGGCCAGATGATGGCATTGAAATAACCGATGAATTCCAGCAGCTGACCGACCGTGAAGACCTCGCAGTAAACCAGATAGCCGCCGTAGCCCAGGATGATGCAGATGACGCTTTCGACGAACAGAGTCACCAGAACGCGGAAAAGAACAGCGGTCTTGGTGTGGGAGATGTTGGTCTGCTCATTTTCCACATTGAGCTTCTTGAATGCCCAAAGCTCCTTGGCTTCCTTGACGAATGCCTTGATAACGGCAATGCCGGAAAAGCTCTCCTGAGAGAAATCGCTGAGCTTGGAGAATGCCTCCTGACGGAGTCTCCATTTGGTTCGCATTCTCTGACCGACGATGGTGGCGGATACCAGCAGGAAGAGCATGGGGATCAGGGAAAGACCTGTCAGCAGCGCGTTCATCTGCCACATGTCAATGATCGCCAGTGTGCCCAGCATCAATGCGTCGAACAGCTGCATGATGCCCCAGCTGAAGCACTCGTTCACCGTGTCCATGTCGTTGGTAAACAGGCTCATCAGGTCACCGACCTTGTTGACCTGATAGTACTCGTGGCTCAGCTCTTTGGCGTGACTGAACATTCTGTTGCGCATATCACATTCCATTTTCGCGGCAGAGCCGAAGAAGGCGAAGCGCCACAGAAAACGGCAGGTGACCATTGCCAGAATGATCTTGACCATGGGAAGGCAGATGCGATCCAGCACCAGATCCATGGTAAAGGGGATCTTTACACCGTTTTCGAGGATGTAGCCGTAGCTCATGCCGTCGATGACCATGGAGTACATCTTGGGGATCTCAAGCTGCAGGACGTCCACGATCACAAGCGCGATCAGACCGAGCACCAGCATCGGTGCGTATCGCAGGTAATATCGATTGATATGTTTACCGAATATCATACCGATTCTCCTTAAAAACACAAATTTCCGTCATTATAGCACAACTGTTTTTATTTGGCAATCGGTTGGAAGAAAAAAGTTGCGAAAGCAACAATTATTTTTTGCAAAAAAAGAAGACCTGCCGGGGCAGGCCTTTCTTTCGTTATTTGTCGTTGAGCTTGTCTTTGAGCTTATCTGTAATGGAGAAGAGGCTGAGCTTGTCTGCGATACAGAAGAGAACGAAGCCGATGATGAACAAAACAATCAGGGAGGAGACGGCGAAATTCTGGCTCTGCAGCTGGATGCCGAAAACGGAGAGGGACATACCCACGGTCTTCTCATTGATAATGCCGATCAGCAGTCCGCCGAGGAAGGAGGCACCCTTGCCGCAGATATCCATCAGACCGTAGTAAGAGCCGCTGCGCTCTGCAGGGATGATCTTGCCCAGATAGGAGCGGCTCAGCGCCTGAATGGCGCCCTGGAACATGCCCACCAGCACTGCCAGCAGCCAGAACTGCCACTGGGCAACCAGGAATACGGCAAAGACCGTGATGCCGGTGTAGCAGAGGATGCAGATTTTAATGAGCAGACCGGGACGAACCTTGGAAGCCAGTCTGCCAAAGAGGATGGCAAAGGGGAAGGCGACGATCTGGGTCACCAACAGGGCGAGGAGCAGTCCCGTGGTGTCAAGACCAAGGGAAGTGCCGTAGGCGGTCGCCATGTCGATGATGGTGTAGACACCGTTGATAAAGAAGAAAAATGCCGCCAAATAGAGAATGATCTTGGGATGCTTGAATGCGTGCACCAAGGTTCTGCCCAACTCTGCAAAGGTTTCGCCGACGGCGTTCTTGCGGCGCTCCACATAGGCGGTCTGGCGATAGTTCTTCAGCAGTGGCAGGGAACAGACGATCCACCACACGCCGGTCAGCACGAGGGCGAGGACCATGGCGGTACTGAGGGTGATGCCGATCTTGTCATAGAACAGCACCAGCGCAAGGCAGACGAGGAAGGGAATGCAGGAGCCAATGTAGCCATAGGCATAGCCCTTGGAGGAGACATTGTCCATGCGGTCTTCTGTGGTGATCTCGGGGAGCATGGAATCATAGAAGACGATGCTGGAGGAGAAACCGACCTTAGCGACGATAAAGAGGGCAAGGAATAACAACCAGCTCTTGGCAATGCCCAAAGCAATACAGCCCACTGCGCCCAGCAGCATGGAAACGACGAAGACAGGCTTTTTGAAGCCCTTCTGATTGGTCAGAGAACCACAGATCGGTCCGATGATTGCCACCAGCGCGGTGGCAATAGAGCCTGCGTATGCCCAGTAGGACAGATACATCTCATTGCTGATACCTGCGCCGGATGCCAGGCCGTTGAAGAAAATGGGCAGCAGTGTTGCCGCCAGCAGGACGAAGGCGGAGTTGCCGATGTCGTATAAGACCCAGCTTTTTTCCAGGGGGGTGAGTTTGAATTTGTTCATTTGACACCTCTCGTTATCCGAATATTTTTGTAAATTCTTCTTCAAAAAGACCGTTGTAGGTCATGTGCGCCCGCAGCTGATTCAGGTAGACCGGGAAATCGGCGACAGCCTTATCGTAAAGCTCCAGCAGCCGGGGGTCAAGCTGGGCGCAGTCGGGGTTCGGCGCGGTGGGGATCAGCATGCCTTGGATCCGCGGACCCAGCAGGGACAGGCTCTTACTCAGAACGGTGCGCCGCGCGCCCTCCGGCGCGGTGAAGAGCTTGAGGACACCCGACATATTGCGAAGGCAATCCTGCACATTGCGGGTGGTGACACCGGGGTAGAATTTTGCGAGGGTCTCGCATTCACCGAAGGTCAGCTGCAGGTGAGGGCTGAGATCCTGCGCTTCCGGGGGGAGCTTACCGTCCAGCTCCAGCAGGAAGCGGTCAAATTCCGCTTCGATCTGGGTGTGGAGGGCAGGTCCGCGCTCTGTCTGCTCAAGGATGAAGGGGTGGCAGATGCTATCCAGCACGTAGTGGCACAGCACGCCGTAGATATATGCCTGCGCGGCTTCGGAATTGTCAAGCCGTGCGACGCGGCAGAGCCGCTGGAAAAATTCCCGCCCGGTCTGGGCGTGGTACTTGGAGCCAAGTGCGCCGACGGCAGTGCGCATGACGGGGTTGTGCTAGAAGAATATGTCTGGTCCGTGCAGACCCACGTCAAAGAGCCGGCGAAAGCGCTGGATGGTACGGCGCACGTCGGCAGGGAGTGTGGGCAAAAGTGCAACACCCATGCGGTAGTGTGCGTAAACGGCAGGCATAAGATCCCTCCTTTTCCTACCCCTGTGTCATCGCGAAGCCCGATAGAGCGGTGGCGATCTGACGGCAGTTTGCTTCGATTCGGCAGCTTTCTGCAGGAGATTTCCACGTCGCTATTTTCAACAGCTCCTCGCAATGACATCCGGGATTTATGACATTGCGCATAAAATGATAAATACATTCTACACGAAATCCCCGCCCGTGCCTAGTGGTAAAATGAAAAATTTTGACAATTTTTTAAGAAATTGTGAAATTTGCAAATCAGGTGTTGACAGATACTGTATTGGCTAGTATACTAACTGTACTAGCTAGGTTAGTACAGTTTGTAATACACGACGTTCTGAAGAAAGGGTGATCGTTATGAACGTTCTGAAAATTCTGCTGATCGTGCTTTGCGTGGTGATGCTCTTTGTGGGCTGCCAAAGTCAGGTGGCGTATGACCCGGATACGGTGCTGACTTACCGGCTGAAGGGCGTGGATGTGCAGGTAAAGCTGACCGAGGATGAGGCAAGACTGGTCGCCGGAATGTTTAGCGGCAAGAAAATTGAGCGCTGGTTTAATTTTGACGAATGGAAGCTGGAATATTACGAATACGGCTGCCCCTTTGACCGAAATGTGACCATCACCATCGGGTCTATGCCCTATTACATTGGCTACGATGGCTGCGGTATCGTCCGCATTGGCGAAGGGGAAGATGTTCCGTATATTGAACTGACTTACGAAGAAGATCAGCAGCTGGTGGAGCTGTTCCGCAAATACACGGGACTGGAACACCCATATTAAAAGGAGGGATGCCATTTGTTCACACTTGACTATCGTGATGCCCGACCCATCTACACCCAGATCTGTGACGGCATCCGGGAGCAGATCCTCACGGGGGTCTTGCGCGAGGGCGACAAGCTGCCCTCGGTACGGGAGCTTGCCATGGAGCTGACCATCAATCCCAACACCATCCAAAGGTCTTACCGCGCCCTTGAGGACGAGGGCTGGATCGCATCGGTGGCGGGAAAGGGAAGCTTTGTGTGCGGTGTACCCCAATCGTCGCTGGAGGCTGACCGGGCGGCACTGTGGGAGGAGCTGGAGAAGCTCATGCAGCGCTTTGCCCATGTGGGCATCGACAAAGAGCAGATCATTCGCTATTTAGAAGGAGGGGAAAAAGATGCTTGAAATGAATCAGGTCACAAAGACCTTCGGGAAATTCAAGGCACTGGATGAGCTTTGCATGCACGTGCCAAAGGGCGCGGTCTACGGACTGGTGGGTCCCAACGGCGCAGGCAAATCCACCGCCATCCGCCATCTGGTGGGCGTTTACCGCCCGGACAGCGGCGAGGTTTTGATGGAGGGCGTGCCGGTGTATGAAAACGCGGTGCTGAAAAGCCGCATCGGCTTTATCCCGGACGATATTTTCTATTTCCCGTCGGCAAGCCTTGAGGAGATGCGTAAGTTCTACAAGGGCATCTACCCCAGCTTCGACGACAAGCTGTTTTTGGAGCTGAACGATGTGTTCAAGCTGCCGAAAAAGGGTCAGCTCCGCCGTTTTTCCAAGGGTATGCAGAAGCAGGCGGCGTTCCAGCTGTCTATCTGCATCCGCCCGGATGTGCTGATCCTCGACGAGCCGGTGGACGGACTGGATCCCGTGATGCGCCGGCAGGTATGGAGTCTGATACTCTCGGACGTGGCGCAGCGGGAGACCACGGTGCTGATCTCCTCTCACAATCTGCGTGAGCTGGAGGACATCTGCGATCACGTGGGCATTATGGATCACGGCAAAATGCTGCTGGAGCGCAGCCTTGCCGACATGCAGGGCAGCACCGTGAAGCTGCAGATGGTGGGCGATGTGCCGGAAGGACTGGAGGTGCTGCACGAAAGTCAGACGGGTCGCCTGAGAACCTTGGTGGTACGTGGCAGCGCGGAGGAGGTAAACGCAAGGGTGCAGGCGGCAAATCCTGCCTACTATGACATTCTGCCTCTTTCGCTGGAGGAGATCTTTATTTACGAGCTGGGAGGTGTAAATTATGAAGTCAAGAACATCATTCTTTAACCCTACCTTATATAAAAAGGATATCACCCGGTTTGCGCCGCTGTGGATCCTTTACACGGTAGTCATGATGCTGATCATGCTGTCGCTGTTAAGCTCCCACAATTATGGAAACAACCAAATTTCCGGCTATCTGGTGGATGTGGTCAACGACAGCGTCGGTCCTATGAGCATCATGAATCTGCTGTACGGTCTGATGGCAGCGCAGCTGCTGTTCGGCGAGCTGTTCAATTCCCGGCTTTGCAATGCTTTGCATGCCATGCCCCTGCGCCGTGAGACCCGGTTCGGCAGTCATATATTGGCAGGTCTCAGCTTCAGCATCCTGCCGAACCTGCTGGTTTCCCTGCTGATGATGAGCTACTTGGGAGCATGGTGGTACAGTTCTCTGTTTTGGCTGCTGGCGATGACGCTGGAATTTCTGTTCTTCTTCGGCATCGGCGTGCTTTCCGTACACTGCACGGGCAACCGCTTCGCGGCGGTGCTGGTGTATGCCATCGTCAACTTCCTTTCCATGGCGGCACTGTGGTTTGCAAGCACCATCTTCGTACCCCTGATGCCCGGTGTCATCATCGACTGGACGCCTTTCTCCCTCTTTTCGCCGGTGGTGCAGATGTGTACGCTGGGGGACTTCTTCGAGGTCGAAGCGGTAGTAAATATCAATTACTTCCAACTGGGTGAGAATTGGCCCTATTTCTGGATCTGTGCCGGCGTGGGCGTCGTTTCGCTTCTCGGCGCGCTGCTGATCTACCGCCGCCGGGCACTGGAAAGTGCCGGGGATTTCATGGCGGTGAAGTGGCTGAAGCCGGTATTTCTGGTGCTGTACACCCTGTGCGTGGGTGCGTTTTTGGCGGTGTTCGGCAGCATTTTCGGCGGCGATACCTATCTGGCGTTTTTGATCGTGGGCTTTGCCGTCGGCTTCTTCACGGGCAGCATGCTGCTGGATCGCACGATCCGTGTTTTCAATCTGAAGAACCTGCTGCAGCTGGGCGTGATCGTGCTACTCATGTGGCTGGCGCTGCAGGCGGTGCAGGGTGACTGGTTCGGCATCGTGCGGTATGTACCGCAGCCGGAGAGTGTGAAGCATGCAACCATTCAGGGCTACGATTACAACCGGATCACTACCTCCGACCTCGAGGAGCTGAAGCAGCTGCAGAAGGCTCATGAGGCTGCGCTGGCTGAGCAGGAAGCCTGCAAGCACGGCGATGCCCGATACTACAGGATCACCTACTATATGAAGGACGGTCGGACGGTCAGCCGCCATTATACCCTCTGCGGTCAGAGTCAGGCATCCAGCGAGTTTGGAAAGGTGCTTCGCTCCCCCTCTGCGACCTTTGGCTACAAGGGTCACTGGGATGATTATACAAGAAGCGTCACAAGCATCGAGGTGGATGGCTTGGCACGGGAGAAGTTTCTGGATCCCGGCACATGGATCACATTCCTTGACTATATGTACTATGACTGCACGCAGGGCTACCTCTCCTCGGAGCGGGGCGGCAATCCCAGTCATTATGTGGTAACGATCAGTCGGGGCAATGAGGCGGTGCAGCTGCGGATCCGGGAGACCTCCAGAGCCTTTGACTGGCTGCAGGATTATGAAAAGCGGAAGATGAACGAGCATCTGAAGAAGATCACCTCCATCTCGCTGGACGGCAAGCTGATCGATGAAGCGCACTACGAGGAGCTGGTGCAGGCACTGTATGCCGACGCGTGGGAGTACACCTATGAGGGCTGGGAGATCTTTGAAACCATGAAGTACGACTCTCCCTATACCGTGCAGCTTCACACGGACGATTTGACGCCGGACGAGGTGCTGTATATCGGCGAATTTACCCGCAACACCTACGAGTGGATCAAGGATTATCTCTATTCCGTGGAGGTGGGCGCATGAGAAGGTATCGGTTTGCTGCGCTGCTGCTTCTGCTGGCGCTGCTGTTGACTGGGTGCGTCGGGGATCTCTTCAAGACGAGGGAGTACCGCGCCTATAAGTCCTTCGCGGAAGCACATGAACCCGGCATGGAGCAGGAGGAGATCCTGCGTCAGCTGGGCGAGCCGGACAGCCGGCGCGAAGCGGTATGGAGCTATGAATGCTATGAGTTTTCAGATCCTGCCAATCCCTGCCGTCTGGTCATCACCTTCGATGACGAGGGCAAAAGTGTCGAAGCGACCTTTTCCTATGTACCCGGCGGTTGAGTTGAAAATTGACACAAGGGCGTGCCGAAAGGCACGCCCTTGTTGCGTTTCGGACGTGCAATCCACATCCCTACGAATAGGATACGTAGGGGTCGGCGCCTACGACGACCCGTAATAAAAAACAATGGCGGGACGTCCAAGGGGCCGTCCCCTACAGAAGAACGGCATTGTTCAGGAAGAAAAAACCCTTGTCAAAAGCCAATTTCTCTAAAAAATGGGTTGAAATCCGTGGGGGGACTATGGTATGATGTTACTGTACTATGCGTAACTTTGACCAAAAGGCGTCAAAGTGTCAAAAAATTAACATTATGATTGAAACAGAAGGAGATATCATCATGCAGACCATTACCAAAAACGTCGGAAATCTTCCCATTTACATCTTTGAAAACAGAGCCGTTATGGGCGTTGCTGCCGCAGAGCGCGCTGCCAAGATCATCAACGATGTCATCGCCAAGAACGGCGTTGCAAACGTGGTGTTTGCCGCTGCTCCTTCTCAGGATGATATGCTGGAAAACCTGCTGAAGCAGGACATCGACTGGACCAAGGTCCGCGGCTTCCATCAGGACGAGTACGTGGGCATCGACGCAAGCGAGCCTGCAGGCTTCGGCAACTTCCTGGACCGCGCCATTTTCAAGAAGGTCCCCTTCATGGAGCTGCACTATCTGCTGTGCGCTGCCGATGCAACCGAGGCAAAGTGTGCTGAGTACACCGAGCTTCTGAAGAAGTATCCCATCGACCTGATCCTGCTGGGCATCGGCGAGAACGGTCATCTGGCATTCAACGATCCCGCGGTTGCTGACTTTGAAGACCCCAAGATGATCAAGGTCGTGGAGCTGGACGACGTCTGCCGTCAGCAGCAGGTCAACGACGGCTGCTTCGCAACGCTGAATGACGTTCCCAAGCAGGCAATGACCCTGACCATGTCCTTCATCATGAGCGTTCCCCATGCGGTTTGCGTCGTTCCCACCATCCGCAAGGCAAACGCTGTTTACAACGCTGTCAACGGTCCTGTGACCACCGAGTGCCCTGCCTCCATCCTGCGCAACCACAAGGACGCCGGTCTGTACCTCGACATGGACAGCGCCTCCAAGATCCTGTAAGCGATGGAATCTTTCAAGCTGACAGCCGATGCGCTGATGGCGCAGGATCCCGAGCTGGCGATCCTGCCTGTCGGCTCTCTGGAGCAGCACGGACCGCATCTGCCCCTGATGACCGACTGGGCGATCGCCACAGAGCTGGGTCGCCGCGTGGCGCAGCTGACCGGCGGCTTCCTGCTGCCTGCGCTGCCGATCTCCACCTGCCGGGAGCAGATGGGCAAAAAGGGCAGCGTGTGGATGGAGCCGACCACCTTTTATCAGATGATGCACGACATCATCCTGAGCCTGAAGACCCAAGGCTTCAAGCGGGTGGCGATTTTGCAGTGCCACGGCGGCATCTTCATTATGACCCCGCTGGTGCGGGATCTGAACGCAAGGTTCAACCCGGAGCTGATGGTGGTGAACATCGACAGCTGCGTCTTCTTCGGAAGGCTCTATCAGGAGGGCATCTACGAAACCAACACCGAGCTGCATGCCGGTGAGGGCGAGACCAGCATGATGCTTGCCATCGCGCCCGAAACAGTACATATGGAGCTGGCTGTGGACGAAGTGCCGGATGTGCCCAGAAGCTACCTGAGCTACGGCAGCATTTTCCGCGCATCCAAGTCCGGTGTCTGGGGTGAAGCCAAGTGCGCCACCGCCGAAAAGGGCGAAAAAGCCTTTGCCCGCTGCGCAGAAATGGCAGTGGAGGAAATGGAAAAGGCATTTTCCTACATGTCGAAAAAAGAAAAATTCGGGTACAGCAATTTTTAACGACATTGCGTAATGACGTGGTTGTTTGCGGCTTGTTCTATGTAGGGGCTGGCGCCCACGACAGCCCGCAACGTGATATGTGATCGACGGGGCGTCGAAGGCACCGCCCCCTACAGTGATATGAAACTTTCCCAAAAGGAGAAAAACAAATGGCAGAGATTTTGGAAGTGGTTATGATCGTCAGCTTTGGCGCATCGTGGCCCATGAACGTGATCAAGTCATGGAAAGCACGCACCACCAAGGGCAAGAGTCTGGCATTTCTGTGCCTGATCCTCTTCGGCTACATCGCGGGCATCACGGGCAAGTTCCTGAACCCCGTTTACATGGCGGAAATTGCCGAAAAATGGTATGTTCTGTTTTTCTACGTGCTGAACTTTATCATGGTCAGCGCTGACCTGATTCTGTATTTCCGCAACAAGCAGCTGGACAAAAAGAGAGAAAACGTTTAAGTCTACATATTTAAGGAGATGGTTACCATGAAAAAATTGAGAGTTCTTCTGATCGGCGCCGCATTTTCCGCTGACCTGCATTCCGATGGCTACAGCCGTATTCTGGACAAGGTGGAGATCGTCGGCATCTGCGACAAGGCGCTGGACCGCATTGAGGAGCTGGCAAAGCGCTACGGCTTCACCGGCTACACCGCTTACGACGACTACAACACCGCCATCGCCGAGTGCGACTGCGATCTGGTGGACATCTGCATGCCCAACTTCCTGCATCACGATGTTGCCATCAAGGCAATGAATGCAGGCAAGGATATCATCTGCGAGAAGCCTCTGGCAACCACCGTTGAGGATGCGCAGGATATGGTGGATACCGCTGAGCGTCTGGGCAAGCACATCTACTACGCTGAGGACTGGCTGTTCGCTCCTGCTTTCCGCAAGGCAAAGTCCATCATGGAAAGCGGTCAGCTGGGCAAGGTTCTGTACGTCCGCGCCCGGGAGTGCCACTCCGGCTCTCACAGCCCCTTCGCACAGCTGATCAAGTACTGCGGCGGCGGCTGCATGGTCCATCTGGGCGTTCACCCCGTCTGCTTCCTGCTGGCGTTGAAGGACAATAAGTGGTCTGAGCTGACCGCTATGACCTCCGGCGGTCTGGAAGAGAACCTCATTCATCATCAGATGGAGGGCGAGGACTGGGCAGGCGCGTTCATGCGCTTCGCTGACGGCACCTTCGCTACCATGGAAGCCAACTACGTCACCACCGGCGGCATGGAAGACATTATGGACATCTACTGCGAAAAGGGTACGATCCATGTGGATCTGTCCTTCCGCGGCCCTGTTCAGGTCTTCTCTATTCCCGGTCTGGACTACACCATCGAGAAGGCAGAAGTCACCACCGGCTGGTCCAACGTTGCTGTTGACGAGAAGTATCAGCTGGGCTACTGCGGCGAGATCAACCACTTCGTGGAGTGCGCCATGAACGGCACTGACGCGCAGGTGGGTCTGCGGGGCATCGACGGTCTGGAAGCACTGCGTGTTATCAACCTGATCTACAAGTCTGCCAAGGAAGGCGTTAACGTCAAGAACGATAAACTGGAGGCGTAAGCCATGAAAAAAGAAATCAAGGACATTCGGATCCCGGTCACGATCGGCGGCGTTACCTTCAAAAATCCGTTCTTCGTGGCGTCCGGTCCGACCACCAAGTCGGTTCGTCAGCTCATTGAGATCGAGCGCACCGGCTGGGCGGCAGCATCCATCAAGCTGAGCATCGATCCCGCACCCTACATCAACCGCAAGCCCCGTTATTCTCTGTTTAAGGATCGCGACGCGCTGGCATTTACTGCTGAAAAGCGTCTGACCTTTGCAGAGGGTCTGCAGCTGATCAAGGATGCCAAGCCCCATCTGCACGACCTGCTTTTGATGGCAAACATCACCTACGCAGGTGATGCCGGTGTCGAAGGCTGGGTCAACATGGCAAAGAAGTTTGAAGAGGCTGGCGCGGATATCATTGAGCTGAATATGTGCTGCCCCAACATGAGCTACAATGTGGAAATGACCTCCGGCGGTGGTTGCTCTGCCAAGAAGCAGACCGGTGCAAGTATGGGTCAGCAGGCTGATGTGGCGGCGGAGATCTGCCGCGCGGTCAAGGCTGCCATCAGCATTCCGCTGTTTGTCAAGCTGACCCCCGAGGGCGGTCAGATCGCCAAGGTGGCAAAGGCGCTGTATGAAGCAGGCGCGGATGCAGTCGGCGGCACAGGCAACCGTCTGGGCATGCCCCCCATTGACATCGACGATCCCGGCAAGGCATTCTACCACCTGCAGAAGGAGATCTCCATGGGCTGCCACTGCGGTAAGTGGCTGAAGCCGCTGGCACAGCGGGATACCTACGAGATCCGCAAGGTCTGCGGCATGGACGCTCCCATCATGGCAGCCGGCGGCATCACCAACTGGCGGGATGCTGTGGAGATGATCCTCTGCGGCGGCAACCTGTTGGGTGTCTGCGCCGAGACCCTGATCTCCGGCTACGACATTTGCAGACCCATGATCGAGGGTCTTGACAAGTACATGCAGGAGCATGGCTACACCGATCTTGCACAGATGCGCGGTCTGGTTGTCCCGGAAGTGCGTACTGCCACCGATGTGACCATTTTCGCCGGCTACGCAAAGATCAAGGAGCCGAATCTGTCCGCTCCCTGCAAGTCCGCTTGTCCGCACCATGTGCCCACCCAGGCATACATTCAGAAGATCGCCAAGGGCGAGTACCGGGAGGCATTCGACCTGATCACCGGCAAGAATCCCCTGCAGAACATCTGCGCGCTGGTGTGCAACCACCCCTGCGAGGATGCCTGCATCCGTTCTACTTACGACAGCCCCGTCAAGATCCGCCAGCTGAAGCGTTTTATCCTCGACTACGGCCGCAAGCAGGGCTGGACACCTGCATGGGCAGCAGCCGAAGCCAACGGACACAAGGTCGCCGTCATCGGTGCCGGTCCGGCTGGTCTTGCCTGCGCTGCCGAGCTGCGTAAGGGCGGCTACGATGTGACCGTCTTTGAAAAGGAAGCCTTTGCCGGCGGCAAGCTGGCATACGGCATGCCCAACTATGTGCTGGACAAGCATGTGCTGGCAGAAGAGGTCGACGCGCTGACCGCGCAGGGCGTGAAGTTTGAATTTAACAAGGCACTGGGCGCTGATTTCACCGTCGAGAGCCTGAAGAAGGATGGCTTTGAGGCTGTGTTTGCTGCCATCGGCAACAGCAAGAAGGTCGCATCCACCATCCCCGGTGCGGAAAGCGCAATGGATGCGCTGGAGCTGCTGAAGAAGATCAACGCCGGCGAAGCTGTGGAAATGGCTGAAAGCGTTGTGGTCGTGGGCAAGGGCTTTGCCGCGATGGATGCTGCACGCAGCGCTGTCCGTCTGGGCGCAAAGCACGTGACCCTTTTGTGGTCTGCCGCCTACGGCAAGGGCAGCGCCGATCAGGAAAATCTGGCATTGGCGCAGGAAGAGGGCGTTGTGCTGCTGGATAACGCAACCGTTACCGCGATCAACGCCGACGGCGTCGCGCTGGAGCGCGGCGGTGTCGCCATGAACATCCCCTGCCGGCAGGTGGTCATCGCAAATGACTACGTGGCAGAGGCGGAAATTCTGGGCGAGGTCGAGACCAAGAACGGCTTTGTCAAGATCACCAACGCACACACCAGCATCGACGGTCTGTACGCCGGCGGCAATGTGGTGCGCGGCGCAAACGTGATCACCGCCATCGCGGCCGGCAAGAATGCCGCCGCGGTCATCGACAAGGACATCCGCGGTGAAGGGGCTACCTTGGAGGGCGTTCCTGCCACCAAGACCGTCAACCCCGAGATCGTCCGTCAGAGAACCGGCTACCTGAAGAAGGACAACCATGCTCTGAAGCTGAATGCCGCAGCTGACGTTCGTAAGGCTGGTTTTGACACGTACGAGCGGGTCATGACCGAGGAAGAAGCACAGAAGGAAGCATCGCGCTGCCTCAACTGCGGCTGCGGCGAGGGCTGCCAGCTCTGCAAGACCATCTGCACCGACTTCGCACCTGAGGTCATCGACGCGGATACCATGCACATCCGCAAGGAGGAGTGCGTGGCGTGCGGCATGTGCTTCAACCGCTGCCCCAACGGCAACATCGAAATGGTAAACCTTGGACATACTGTCTAATTAAAAATTGGAGGAACAAAATCATGTACAATGTGAACTTTGATATTTCCGGACAGGTTGCTGTCATCACCGGTGCAGGCGGCGTCATCTGCGGCACTATGGCAAGAGAAATGGCAAAGAAGGGCGTTAAGATCGCGCTGCTGGATCTGTTCGTGGAGTCCGCTCAGAAGATCGCTGACGAGATCGTTGCAAACGGCGGCGAGGCAATCGCTGTCAAGGCAAACGTTCTGGATCGCGCAAGCCTGGAAGAGGCTCGCGACGTGGTCGTTGCCAAGTTCGGCAAGATCGACATCCTGATCAACGGCGCAGGCGGCAACAAGCCCCAGGCTACCATTTCCAAGGATCTGGACTTCTTCCATCTGGATCTGGACGCTTTCAAGTGGGTCTTTGACCTGAACGTCACCGGTGCTGTGCTGACCACCATGGTCTTTGGTGAGCTGCTTGCAAAGCAGGGCTACGGCAATGTCATCAACATCGCTTCCATGTCCAGCTATCACCCCCTGACCAACACCGTCGCTTACTGCGGCGCAAAGGCTGCTGTCTACAACTTCACCGAGTGGATGGCTACCCACTTCAACCAGAACTACTCCAACAACATCCGCGTCAATGCCATCGCTCCCGGCTTCCTGCTGACCAATCAGAACCGTTACCTGCTGACCAACGAGGACGGCTCTGCAACACCTCGCGGCGAGCGTGTTCTGGCAAAGACTCCCATGGGTCGTTACGGCGATCCCGTGGAGATGTGCGGTCCCGTTATCTTCCTTTGCTCTGAGGCTGCATCCTTCGTCAACGGCGCTGTTTTGCCCGTGGACGGCGGTTTCGCAAGCTACTGGGGCGTGTAATTTTGGAGGGAATGCGATATGGCTATGCAGTATCATCACGTAAATTATGAGAAGCTGGAACGCTTCTGCATCGAGTCCTTCAAGGGCTACGGCTTTAACGAAGAAGAAGCAAAGCAGATCACCGCAGTTCTGCTGGAGGCTGACCTGAGCGGCATCGAATCTCACGGTGTGCAGCGTATGATCCGCTACCACAAGGAGATCACCGGCGGCATGGTCAAGATCGATGCCAAGCCCGAGGTGGTTTTCGAGACTCCTCTGTCCGCGGTCATCGAGGGCAACGACGCTATGGGTCAGACCCTTGGCGTGCAGGCAATGCAGATGGCGATCGATAAGGCAAAGAAGTCCGGCTTCGGTATGGTCACTGTCCGCAACTCCAACCACTATGGCGTTGCAGGCTACTACTCCAGAATGGCAGCTGCTGAAGGTCTGATCGGTATGTCCATGACCAACACGGAAGCCATCATGGTTCCCACCTTCGGCAAGCAGGCAATGCTGGGTACCAACCCCATCGCCTTTGCAATGCCCGCCGATCCCGTTCCCTACTCCTTCGATGCTGCTACCACCGTTGTCCCCAGAGGCAAGCTGGAAGTTTACGTCAAGCGCGGCAACGGTCTGCCCCTGGGCTGGGCTGTTGACGAAGAAGGCAAGGACAGCGAGGATGCTGACCGCGTGCTGAAGAACATCATCGCCAAGACCGGCGGCGGCATTCTGCCTCTGGGCGGCTCCGGCGAGATGACCTCCGGCTACAAGGGCTACGGCTTTGCAATGCTGTGCGAGATCTGCACCGCAATTCTCTCCGGCGGCACTACCTCCAATTACATCTACAAGACCCCCGGTCGCTCCAACATCGCACAGTGCTTCATCGCACTGGACTACGGCATGTTCGGCGACAAGAAGGCGATCGAGGCAAGCCTTTCCAAGTACCTGCAGGAGGTTCGCGACTCTGCCAAGGCTGACGGCGAGGAGCGTATCTTCATCCACGGCGAGAAGGAATACGAGGCACGCGCCCGTGTCCTGAGCGACGGCGTTTCCCTGAACGACAAGACCTATGAGGAAATGAAGATGATCGGTGAGTACACCGGCGCATCCGCATTCCTGCCCGAATATCTGGATTAATAAAAGGCTCCCTTGTGTAAAGGGAGCTGTCAGCGGAGCTGACTGAGGGATTGTTACAACCCCTCCGAGCAGGCTTGTGCCTGCCCACCTCCCCTTACACAGGGGAGGCTCGCGCTTCGCGCTCCATAGGCGGACGACCGATGGTCGCCCCTACAATGCTGGAGCAATTTATGTAGGGGCGTGCATTGCACGTCCGCAATACAATCAAAATTCCTATAAGGAGGAAAACATTATGGATTACGCAAAGGAATCCCTGAGACTCCACGGCGAGTGGAAGGGTAAGATCGAAGTTGTGGCAACTGTGCCTGTCAAGACCAAGGAAGACCTGTCCCTGGCATACACCCCCGGCGTTGCACAGCCCTGTCTGGAGATCCAGAAGGATGTGAACAAGTCCTATGACCT
>JAZNNV010000264.1:0-3180 GCA_045580465.1 Faecousia sp. | reverse complement strand
CCATCGAAGGACAGTGGGACGGCGTGGAGTTTCGATTGCTGGCAGCCGACTACCTGAATTTTGCACCATACAAGGTGATGCCTTGAAAAGACCGGGATTGCCCGGTCTTTTTTCTTTATTTTTCCAAAATTTCATAAAATTTTCAAGAAAAGGGGTGGACATTTGCGGCATTCTTTGATAAAATACTACGGCTGAATTTATAAATAGAATGGTGACACTATGTCATCAAGATTTGGAGGACAATCATTATGACTGTTAAGAACATTGAAAGAAACGGCAATCAGGCTACTGTCGTCGTCGAGATCGACAAGGATCTGATGGAGTCCGGTGTTCAGAAGGCTTACCTGAAGGCCCGCAAGAACATCATGCTGCCCGGCTTCCGCAAGGGCAAGGCACCCCGCAAGATGATCGAAGCGATGTACGGCGCACACGTCTTCTATGAAGATGGTCTGGAAGAAATTTTCCCCGAGATCTACAAGTTTGCCATCGCTGATCAGGATTTCAAGGCCATCGGCCGTCCCAGCCTGACCGATATGCAGATCTCTGATGATGGCATCGTCACTCTGACTCTGACCACCGATGTCTACCCCGAGGTCACTTTGGGTCAGTACAAGGGTCTGGAAGTTGAGAAGGCTGAAGCTGTTGTCACCGATGAGCAGGTTCAGGCTGAGCTGGATCGCATGGCTCAGAACGTCGCTTCCACCGAGACCGTTGAGCGTGCCGCTGAGATGGGCGACACCGCCAACATCGACTTTGAAGGCTTTGAAAACGGCGTTCCCTTCGCAGGCGGCAAGGGCGAGAACCATGATCTGAAGCTGGGCTCCGGCGCATTCGTTCCCGGCTTTGAGGAGCAGGTCGTCGGCATGAGCGCAGGCGAGGAGAAGGACATCGACATCACCTTCCCCGAGGATTACCATGCTGAGCTGGCCGGCAAGGCTGTTGTCTTCCATGTCAAGTGCAACAAGGTCACCACCACCATCGTTCCTGCTCAGGACGATGAGTTTGCCAAGGACGTTTCCGAGTTCGATACTCTGGAGGAGCTGAAGGCTGACATCCGTGCAAAGGCACTGGAGAACGCCCAGAAGCAGATCGACAACGCTTTCGAGCAGGCTGCTGTTGACAAGGCTGCTGAGAACACCACCGTTGATATGCCCGCTGCTCTGATCGAAGCCGAGCTGGACAACCAGATGGAGCGCTTCGGCTACCAGCTGCAGATGAGCGGCTACTCCATGGAACAGTACGCCAAGATGATGGGCGGCGACCTGAACACCATGCGCAGCGCCTTCCGTCCCGCTGCTGAGAAGCAGGCAAGAGTCAACGTTACCCTTGAGAAGATCGCTGAGGTCGAGGCTATCGAGATCACCGATGAGGATGTGGAAGCTGAGTACGCTTCTGTCGCAGCTCAGTACTCCCTCGAGGTTGAGAAGGTCAAGGGCATGGTCCCCGTTGAGGAGATCAAAGCCAGCCTGAAGGTCCGCAAGGCCGTCAAGATCATCGTTGACAGCGCTGTCGCAGTCGCACCCGCTGCCAAGGAAGAGGCTCCCGCAGAGGAATAAGGAGCCGATTTCGTGGTTAGAATGTTTCAGACCCATGAAAGGAGACAATGACCATGAGTTTTATCCCTTATGTTGTAGAGCAGACCAGCCGCGGTGAGCGCAGCTATGATATTTTCTCCCGTCTGCTCAATGACCGCATCATTTTTCTGTCCGAGGAGGTCAACGATGTTACCGCATCGCTGATCGTTGCCCAGCTTCTGTATCTGGAAGCACAGGATCCTGACAAGGACATCCAGTTTTATATCAACAGCCCCGGCGGCAGCGTTACCGCAGGTATGGCAATCTATGACACCATGCAGTACATCAAGTGCGATGTGGCGACCATCTGTGTCGGCATGGCAGCATCCATGGGCGCGTTCCTGCTCTCTGCCGGCACCAAGGGCAAGCGTATGGCACTGCCCAACGCGGAGATCATGATCCACCAGCCCAGTGCCGGTACTCAGGGTCAGATCACTGATATGGCGATCCATATGAAGCGCCTGCAAACCATCAAGGAGCGCATGAACCGCATTCTTGCCGAAAATACCGGTAAGTCTGTGGAGGAAGTCACCGCCGCTTGTGAGCGCGATAACTTCATGACCGCGCAGGAAGCGTTGGAATTCGGTCTTGTGGACCGTGTTCTTGACCGCCATTGATTTTTCAGAAAGGTAGAGCCCGGTCATGGCAAGACAAGAAGAAAAGTCCATCCGCTGCAGCTTTTGCGGCAAGCGGGAGACCCAAGTGGATCGACTGATCGCCGGTCCCGGGGTCTACATTTGCAGCGAGTGCGTGCAGGCATGCAGCGAGCTACTGCATGATGATATGAAGATCGATCATCGCGGCAAGCTGCGCGCACCTGAAAAGCTGCCCACCCCCATGGAGATGAAAGCCTTCATGGACAGCTATATCGTCGGTCAGGAGGAGGCGAAGATCGCCCTTTCTGTCGCGGTGTATAATCATTATAAGCGTATCTATCATAATATCGATTCCGATGTGGAGCTGCAAAAGAGTAACATCCTGCTGATCGGTCCCACGGGCTGCGGCAAGACCCTCTTTGCACAGACCCTTGCGAAGATCCTTGATGTTCCTTTTGCCATCGCTGACGCAACTACGCTTACAGAAGCGGGCTATGTGGGAGATGACGTGGAGAATATCCTCGTGCGACTCCTGCAGGCAGCTGATTTTGACGTTGACCTTGCAGAGCGCGGCATCATCTACATCGACGAGATGGATAAGATCGCCCGTAAGAGCGAGAATACCTCCATCACCCGTGACGTTTCCGGCGAGGGTGTCCAGCAGGCACTGCTGAAGATCCTCGAAGGTACGGTTGCCAACGTGCCTCCTCAGGGCGGCAGAAAGCACCCGCAGCAGAATGTTCTCCACGTCATCACCCACATAACCGGCTTCGGTCAGGGTGGTGGCATCGGCAATGGCAAAGGGTACATTCAAAATTTTGGCCAGGGTCTGGGCGAAGAGGGTCTTGCCGGAGCCGGTGGGGCCGATAAGCAGAATATTGCTCTTCTGCAGCTCCACATCGGAGTCCTCAGCCAGATAAATTCGCTTATAATGATTGTACACAGCGACGGAAAGAGCGATCTTCGCTTCTTCCTGTCCAATGATGTAACCGTCCATGAAGGATTTGATC
>JAZNNV010000263.1:0-4973 GCA_045580465.1 Faecousia sp. | reverse complement strand
ATGCTTGACATTGCCCCGCCGGAGTGATAGAATAGCTAAGCAATATGCGGATGTGGTGGAATTGGTAGACTCATTGGATTTAGGTTCCAACGCGCGAGCGTGCAGGTTCGAGTCCTGTCATCCGCACCAAATAACAAAGAGGAGGCAAAGCCTCCTCTTTGTTATTTGGTAATTGAAAACAGCAGGACTCGAACCGATCTGAATGCAACAGTCCGGGGGAAAGCGAAGGGAGCGCTGCCGGTGGCAGAGAAAGCGACCTGAGCGCAGTGCAGCGGTCTATATTTTCAAAGCGGTGTTGTCCGCTGCAGAAAATATAGGGCACCGCAAACCGGGTAAATGCAAATCGAGTCCTGTCATCCTACCTAAAAGATTGCTGTTGGTTGATGTGTTCACAGTAATTATGGTCCACTTTTCATCTTCAAGAAAAACAATGCGAAAATAGACTTCAAAAATATTAAACTCTATATTGACAAAACGGAAATACTATGCTATTTTAGTAGCAGAGGTGATTACTTTGAGCATGATGATTTCTAAATGCCCCTGCTGCCATGGAACGCTGAATATCACATCTTTACAGTGTTCCAATTGTGGCACAGAACTTCGAAACACATTTGAGATAAGCGTATTCGACCGACTGGACAAAGAACAAATGGGCTTTCTCCTTTCTTTTTTGAAGCATCGTGGCAACCTGAAAAGTCTACAAGAGGAAATCGACATTTCCTATCCCACAGCAAAAAAGAAATTGGAAGAGTTACTGATCGCCTTGGAGATTACGCAAGAACAAAAGGGCAGCGCAGAAAGGAAACATGTGGATATGAGTCGTATTGTCATAAATAGAAACAGTAATCGTGCCTCGGAAATCATCAAAGCAAAACTGAGGGATCATGGCGGTCGTGTTATAGTGTATACTGCAAGAGGTCTGCCTTGCGAAGTCTGGATGAATGCAGATGGCACTTCTTTTAGTAGCGATAAGCTTCCGATTAAGCCACCTTATGAGTATCATGTATTTGATGTGATCGTGGATTTGTTGATGTCGCAAGGCGGTCGCGCAAGAAAGGGTAATGGTAGAAATTACAAACTGGGAGAAAGCAACTGCGATGAGACAACGGTGGTCGGTGCGGTAGCTTTAGAGCGGGGATATACTGTTGGAAACTCCGTTTTTGATCCGGTGTTTGTTTTTGCGGCTATTTTGGAATGGGCGGGCATCGCACACAACGAGCGCGGCGAATTGGTTTTGACCCACCAGTATAGAAACATACTATGATTCGACTGTTTTATGTAAATCCTATAAGATAACCCGCACCATATCGGGTGTTTATCACATAAAAATGTGAGAAACACTCGATTTTTCTTTTATGGTGTGTTATAATGTCAGCGCACTGATAAAAGGAGAACCAATATGAAGAAATTTTTATCGTATATACTGGTTGTTACGCTGTTGCTGGCGACATTGCTGACGGCATGTACGCCCGTCGTTCCCGACGACGGAACACAGCCCACCGATCCTTCGGAAACCCAGAAGCCTACCACCGGCACGGAAGCCACGGAGCCGGGGCATGTGCATATCTGGTCGGATGCCACCTGCACTCAGCCCCCCACCTGCGCCTGCGGTGAAATGCAGGGGGAAGCACTGGGTCACACTTGGGTCGCGGCGACCTGCACGGCTGCAAAGTATTGCTCTGTCTGCGCTGTTACCGTGGGAAGTCCCATGGGTCATACCTACATTGACGGCATCTGCGCCGATTGCGCCGCGACAGAGCCCACTGACCCCGTTGATCCTTCGGAACACGTCCACACGGACGACGATCTGAATGAAACCTGCGATACCTGCGGTGTGTCCGTTGTCGTTTTGATCGATTTCTATGCGATCAACGATCTCCATGGCAAATTCTGCGACACCGCGGCGCAGCCGGGCGTGGACGAGCTTGCAACCTATCTCAAATCCAGAGAGAATTATGACGACAACGTCATTCTCCTCTCCTCCGGCGATATGTGGCAGGGCGCGTCGGAGTCCAACCTGACGGGCGGTCTGATCCTGACCGAGTGGATGAACGCCATGGACTTTGTTTCCATGACCCTTGGCAACCATGAATTTGACTGGGGCGAGGAAAAGATCAGGAAGAATATTGAGATCGCGGAGTTCCCCTTCCTTGCCATCAACATTTACAACAGATCCACCGGAGAGCTGGCGGATTACTGCACCCCCTCGGTGGTGGTGGAGCGTGACGGCATTCAGATCGGCATCATCGGTGCCATCGGCGATGTCTATTCCTCCATTTCCGCGGATCGGGTGACCGATGTGGAGTTTAAGGTGGGAAGCCAGCTGACCGCGCTGATCAAGGCGGAGGCGGAGAGACTGAGAAGTCAGGGCGTGGATATTATCGTGCTGTCCGTTCACGACGGCATCGACGGCTATGACGCAGCCCTTTCCAATGGCTATGTGGACGTCTGCTTCGAGGGTCACACCCACAGAAAATATGTGCAGACCGACGCCTACGGCGTGTATCACGTGCAGGGCGGCGGCGAAAACGACGGCATCTCCCACGTGGAGCTGTCTTACAATCTGGTCAGCAGCGACATCAAGGTGACGGAAGCGGAATTTCTCGGCACGGCGACCTACACCCACATGGAAGACGATCCTGATACAGAAGCTCTCGAGGACAAGTATTCCGATGTGATCGACTATGCCTATGCGCCGCTGGGCACGGTCTCCCAGAAGCAGTGGAGCTCCAGAGTGGAGGACATCGTTTCCGAGCTTTACCTGAAGGTGGGCATGGAGCGCTGGGGCGAGGAGTACGACATCGTGCTGGGCGGCGGCTTCCTCAAGACCCGTTCTCCCTATGATCTGGCGGCGGGTCAGGTGACCTATTCTCAGGTGCTGTCCCTTTTTCCCTTTGACAATCAGATCGTGCTGTGCAGGATCTCGGGCAGAAACCTGAAAAATCGGTTTGTCAACACCAATAACTCCGATTATCACAACACCTACAGCGAGTACGGCAACAGCATCAAAAACAAGATCGACACCTCCAAGACCTATTACATCGTGGTGGATATGTACACCGCAGTCTACGCCCCCAACGGCTTGACCATTGTGGAATACTACGACGACAATGTGTTTGCCCGTGACCTGCTGGCGCAGGAGATCATGGCTGGGCGTTTCGATACAAGCAAATGATGCAAAAGGCTCCCCTGCAAGGGGAGCCTTTGCGCAGCCTGCACTTTGGATGTGCTTCAAATTCCGTGTCATCGCGAAGCCCAATAGGGCTGTGGCGATCTCCCGGTAGAATGTAGCATATCGGCAGATCGTGGCAGGAGATTGCCACGTCACCCCTACGGGGTTCCTCGCAATGACATGCTTTTCGTTACGTTTTCTACTGTAGGGCGGCTGCTTGCTGCCGCCATCGGAATATCCGACCTCGACGGGCGGATATTCCGCAGTTGTTGCGTCACAAAATATCGGGGGACAGCACGCATGCGGCCTACGGACACAATTCCAATGTAGGGACATTCGGGGACGGGTGTCCCTGCGGGAAAACGTGCTTGCATATTGAATAGGGCTATGTTATAATTTGGGGGCGCATCTATGCGTACATATAGAAATAAAGGAGTTTTGGGAATGTGGGTTTTATCTTGGAAAAGCTATAAGTTGTCTAAATTTGCTACATTTGTGAGTATTATCGGTGCTTTGGTGCGCTATGCGGGCGTGATGTGCCTGTTCGCTGCCGCGATCCCTGCCGCGCTGATTTGTATTGCGATCGGTATTGCGCTTCATTTCTGTGCAGAAGCGATTGCCAAAAAGAAAGCAGCAAAAGTTTTAAGAAATGTGCAGCCCCCAAAAGCTGCTCCTGCACAAAAGCAGCCTGCGGCTAAGCCCACCGCTCCTGCACCTGCCCAGCCTGCGGCAGCTGACGGTAAAGTCAAGTGCGGAAAGTGCGGCACTCTTGTTGCAGCAACAACCAAGTTCTGCCCGGAATGCGGAAACCCCATGGTTCCTGAGAAGCCGAAGCAGAAAAAGTGTCTCAGATGCGGCAAAGAGGTTGAACCCGGAACCAAGTTCTGCCCGGAATGCGGCTACGAAATTAAGTAATACAGAAAAGTGGGAGGCGTCAGCCTCCCATTTTTTGCAGGAATGAAAATTGAAAAATTCATTTTGCAGGAAATCTTTCATTTCGTTGACTTTTTGCAGGATTTATGTTATAATGCGGGCGGAAAATAAAGAGAGAAAGGAAGATCCTTCCATGAACATGCGCATTGAATCGGACTCCATCGGCACTCGCCAAATCCCCGCTGACGCTTACTACGGCGTACAATCTCTGCGCGGCGCAGAGAATTTCCGGATCACGGGACAGCGTATGCGCCCCGAGTTTATCATCTCCATTGCCCAGATCAAAAAGGCATGCGCCATCTGCAACCATGCCATCGGTCAGCTGGACAAGGCGATCTTTGATGCCATCGTGCAGGCCTGCGACGAGATCATCGAGGGCAAGCTCCACGATCAGTTCATCTGCGACCCCATTCAGGGCGGCGCAGGCACCACGGCAAACATGAACGCCAACGAGGTCATCGCCAACCGCGCCATCGAAATTCTCGGCGGCACCAAGGGCGACTATTCCGTGGTACATCCCAACGATCACGTCAATCATGCCCAGTCCACCAATGACGTCATTCCCACCGCAGCCAAGCTCACTGCGGCAAAGCTGCTGAAAAATGCAATCGCTCAGGTGGCTCGCCTGCGTGATGCGCTGCATGGCAAGGAAGCGGAATTCCATAACATCATCAAGATGGGTCGTACCCAGATGCAGGATGCCGTTCCCATCCGTCTGGGCGCGGAATTTGGCGCATACGCCAAGGCGATCAGCCGCGACATTGCCCGTATGGAGCGTGCGCTGCTGGAGATGTACCCCATCAATCTGGGCGGCACGGCGGTTGGTACGGCGCTGAACGCTGACCCTGAATATGTTGAAAAGCTGGCG
>JAZNNV010000262.1:0-21643 GCA_045580465.1 Faecousia sp. | reverse complement strand
CGTAGCCATGTCGTTCTGTGAGCCAAGGAGTTGTGTGATGAAATTGTCTTCCTAAGCCCGCTTGGCCTCCGACTTTGCCTGCTTGGCGGTCTGGGCGGCGATGCGGCCGAACTTCTGAATGTCAACGGGGATCTGGACGTTGTCGCCCGGCTGTACGTCGGGATTCAGGTTGCGGGCAGCGTCGATGTGGATCTCAAGGGCGGAATCCTCCACCTCTTCCACAACGGTCTTTACCTGATACATGAAAAGACCCTTTTCGCTCAGATCCACCACCACGTTCTCGGCGGGGATGTCCCGGTGATCCTCACGATCCTTGCGGTATGCGTTGGTCAGAGCCTGCTTCAGACGCTCGACCATGTATTCTACACGAATTCCTTTGAGCTTCTCCAGATCCCGCAGGCTGGCGAAGATCTCTGCACCGATGTCCACCTGAGGGGTCTCGGTCTTCTTGGTTCTTCTCTGTGCCATTGTCGTTAAATTCCTCCTATATGTTAAATCTAATTTTACTTTCGTATATCATTGGGTGTTGTAGGGCGGGGGCTTGCCCCCGCCGGGCATTTTGCAAAGTAAAATGCCGCACCGTAAGGTGCAAAAGAAACGATTGCGGAAAATTCGCCCATCGAGGGCGGATTTTCCGACGGCGGGGGCAAGCCCCCGCCCTACGGTGGATATGTGGTAAATAGTTAAAATTCCACGCGAAGGCGCACCATAGCGACCTCGGATTTTTCAAAGGTGATGGTCTCTTTTCCCGCTTCCACGGTGACGCGACCGTCCTCGTAGCCACGGAGCACACCGGGGATCTCCTTCAGACCGTTGCGGGGGCGGTACAGCTTGACCATAATGGCGCTGCCCATAAAACGCTCAAAATCGGAAGGGCGGGTCAGCTTCCGCTCCAGACCGGCGGAGCAGACCTCAAAGTGGTAGGACTCGGCGATGGGGTCTTTTTCGTCCAAAATCGGATCCACAGCCCGGGAGATGGCTTCGCAGTCGGAGATGTCCACGCCGCCCTCTTTTTCAATGTAGAGGCGCAGGAAGCGCTCCGAGCCTTCCCGGACAAACTCCACATCCCACAGCGAGCAGCCATGCTCCTCCACGATGGGCTTGGCGAAGCCTGCCACCAGATCGGTAACTTTCATGAATTTCCCTCCTTTTCATAAGGAAAGAGAGAGGGGCGCGCCCCTCTCTCCTAAACGTCAAACTTCTTTACATAACGGATTATAACACTAATTTTGTTAGATTGCAACCCCTTTTTTCAAGAAAATTACGACTTTTTTCCCTTTTTTATGCCCCCGCCCGGAGATATTTCCGATCCCAGTCGTCGTCAAAGAGGCTTCCGCCGTAGGTGGTGGGGCAGCCGACGGTCAGATCGTCGGCAAGCTCTGTCAGGGTGGCGGTGGGTTCGAGAGAGTCGAGGTAGAAGTCCGGCAGCGCTTCGTCACCCAAGATCGCGCCCAAGATCGCGCCCGTCACCGCGCCCACGGCGGCACTGCGCCCGGAGTGGTTGACGGCGGTGATCATGGCGGCATCAAAGTCGCCGCAGCAGGTCGCTACCGCGTAAAACGCGCCTGCCAGCACCTCTGCCGCAGTGCGGCAGCCCAGCTGCTCCATGGCATTCATGGGGGCAATGTGGCTGGAGGCAGCCAGCGTCAGCGCCAGCTGCAGCAGCTCCCAGATGTGGGTGGTCTGCAGATGCTCCCGTCCGAACTGGAGCTGGATGGCGTCGACGGTATCCCGCAGCAGCGTTTCCGCAGGGATCGTGCGGTCACGCAAAAGGCTGCACAAAAGATGGGTCAGCACCGCGCCGGTGAGGAAGGTCTCGGGATCGCCGTGGGTCAACGCCACGGTTTCCGCGCCCAGCCGGTCAAGCTCCTCCTGCGTCAGCCCCAGATCCTCCCACAAAAGGGCGATGGGAACAACGGCGGTCAGGCTGCCGGGATGGGTGGAGTAGGTCTTGGGTGCGTCCACAGAGCCGAGGGCGTCCTTGCTCAAGGCATCCAGCATCCGGGAGTCCATGCAAAAGCGGCGCTTCAGCTCCGGCACAGTGGACAGCCAGCAGTAATTGCGCTCCGGGGTGCAGTAATGCTGGGAGCGGGACCATTCCCGCAGGGCAACGCCGATGTAGCGCACGAAGGGTGCGGTCTGCTTGCCCCGCAGCTTGCTGTGGGTCAGACCCATGAGCAGGGCGTTGGCGGAGAAGGCGGCGATTTGGGTGTAGGAGGTGACATCGGCATAGCCGTTGACAAGGTCGTAGCCCAAAAGACCGTTGGGACCGTAGTCCTCGCAGATCTCCTGAAGGCTTTTGCTGTCGATGGTGTGCCCCATGGCATCGCCCACCGCAAGACCCAGCAGTACACCCCGGGTGTCATGCTGTTTTTTACCCAAAAAAGCACCTCCTTTGACAATTCTTGACAGTATTATACCCAAAAACCCAACAAAACGCAAGGGAAATATCAGATCATGACAACGGAGGGGGTTCTTGACAATTATCCCCCCGTTTGCTATGCTAAGAAAAAAGCGTGGGAGGAAATCACCGTGAAACGTACCGATTATATCAGCTGGGACGAATATTTTATGGGCATTGCCATGCTGGCAGCCCGCCGCAGCAAGGATCCCAGCACGCAGGTGGGTGCCTGCATCGTCTCCGATGACAACATCATCATCTCCACCGGCTACAACGGCATGCCCAAGGGCTGCTCCGATGATGAATTTCCGTGGGCGCGTGAGGGCGAGGACACCAAGTACCCCTATGTAGTCCACGCGGAGCTGAACGCGATTTTGAACGCCAACGGTCGTGACCTGCGGGGCAGCCGCATTTATGTGGCACTGTTCCCCTGCAACGAATGCGCCAAGGCGATCATCCAGAGCGGTGTGAAGGAAGTGCTGTACCTTTCCGATAAGTATAAGGACACCATGGGCAACCTTGCCTCCAAGCGGATGCTGGATGCCGCAGGTGTCAAGTACACCCGCCTGCGTACCAACCTGAGCAGTATCACCCTCGACTTTGTCCCCGAAGAGGAGAAGTAATTCATAATTACAAATTACAAATGATAAATTTGTTACGTTCCCCATGTTTCTGTGTCATCGCGAGGCATGGTTGTTGTAGCATTTCCTATTGTAGGGCGGGTGTGTTGCAGAGCGCAGCGAATCCTAAATCGAAATGATTGCCGGGGGCAATCATTCCGTAACAAAATGCTCCCGCCGTCGGAATATCCGACCTCGATGGGCGGATATTCCGCAGTTGTTCCGTTACAGAATTTGCGCCTTACGGCGCGATATTTTGCATGTGCAAAATATCCGGCGGCAGCAAGCAGCCGCCCTACCTTAGGTTAATGAAGAAAAAGACGTGCTGTACAGCACGTCTTTTTTATGTCCTTTTCGTGAATTTCTCGCCGCATTTGGGGCAGGTGATCATGATCTTGCCCTTACCCCGGGGGACGCGCACAAGCTGGCGGCATTTGGGACAGTCGTAATAGCGATGCTCCCGATCCTTGATGCGGTCAAAGAGCATCAAAAAACGCCGGTTTTCCCGATACCGCTTATAGGTGTTGCGGGACAGCGTGCGGAAGATCGCCCAGATCATCAGTGCGTAGGAAACCGTTGTCAGCACCAGATTTGCAGTGGTTGCAGGCACGAACATGGATACAAGGCACAAAATAAGACCCAGTCCGAGAATAAATGTATTGAGTTTGTCTGTGCCGTAGCGGCCTGCCATGAAGAGCTGCAGCGCCTGCTTGATGCGGTTCATCAAAGGATCACCCTACCTTCTAAGATGGTTCTATTATATGGTAAAGTGTCTGCCGTTTCAACCGTTCTATGTAAATATTTACGGATTGTTAACCTTTTAATAGCGCAAACAGCGCCGCAGACGTGCTTCTGCCCGGTGCAGAGTACGGCAAACGGTGCTTTTGTTCACGCCCCGTTCTTCCGCGATACGGCAGATATTTTTGCCCTCGAAATAGTAGGCAATAACCGTTTCCCGCTGCAGCTGCGTCAGCTCATGCTCCATTACCCGGCGCACCCGCTTCATCTGCACCTCCCGGGGCAGCCGTGGACCCAGATATCCGTCAAAGAGTGTATTTTTCATTGCGCCAGTACCCCCTTTCGTAGTAGTGGGCGGTCAGGTCTGCCAGCTCGTTCATCTGGGTGAGCATGGGTGTCAGCCCCGCGATGCGCCGCTTCAGATGCCAGATCTGCCCCCGGTCGGTGGTATGCCCCAGACTGCGGCGCAGCAGGCGCAGGCGCGAGCGCAACAGCTGCGCAGAGGCTTCGTATTCCTCGCTCATTTCCCCGAGGGTCAGAAAACGGCGCTCACAGACTGTGCAGTGATGGCTGGGCGGATACACCTCCCCGCCGCAGCGGGGGCAAAAGCCGGAGGGAGTTGCCGCCTGCGGATCGATAAAAAGTGCCGATTCGATGGTTGGACACATAAAAAACGCTCCTTCGTGCAAGTTCTGCCACCATTGTAATACACTCAGGGTGTATAGTCCGTCGAAACGTGTAATCGGGCAGTTTCCTCTGTTTTTTCTGCGGTTTGATGGTATAATTTTCTTAAAATCGGGCACGAAAGAGGGAGATGCGGAATGCTGGGAGCGCGGATCGCCGTATTGCGGCGGACAAAGGGCTGGTCGCAGGGGGAATTGGCGGAAAAATTGGAGGTCAGCCCCAGCGCGGTGGGCATGTACGAGCAGGGACGGCGGGAGCCGTCGACCGCGGTGCTGCTGCGCATGAGCGAGCTGTTCGGCGTGACAGTGGACTATCTGCTCAAGGGCGTCCCGGAGGAAGCGGGTACGCAGGCGATGGAAGCCATTCTGGAGCAGATGCAGGATCAGCTGGCGCTTCGGAAAAAACGCCCCCTTTCCCGTCAGGAGCTGGCGGTGCTGTTGGCTGCCATGCTGATGGAGTCTTGACTGCCGCCGCCACTTCGGTTATGATAGAGAAAAGGAGGTGGCAGCATGGAAAAGGATCAGGAATTTATGCGTCAGGCGCTTTTCTTAGCGCAGGAGGCAGCCGCGGCAGGTGAAGTGCCGGTGGGCTGCGTGATCGTAAGGGGCGACGAGATCGTCGGGCGGGGCAGAAACCGCCGGGAGAAAGGGAAAAACGCCCTTTACCATGCGGAAATCGAAGCCATCAACGATGCCTGCGGCAAATTGGGCGGCTGGCGGCTGTGGGATTGCACGCTGTACGTGACCCTTGAGCCATGTCCCATGTGCGCCGGCGCCATCGTCAACGCCCGGATCCCACGGGTCGTGTACGGCGCATCAGATGACAAATGCGGTGCCTGCGGCTCGGTGTGCGATCTGTTTTCCATGGAGTTCAACCACCATCCAACAGTGGAAACGGGCGTTCTGGAAGAAGAAAGCACCGCGCTGCTGACGGAGTTTTTCCGGGCGCTTCGTGTGCAGCTGCGCACCCGCCCCAAATGGAGACCACCACAGAAATAAAAAACCGACCCACCCGGGTCGTTTTTTGTTGTGTCGTTGCGAAAAAGGCTTCCTTTACACAAGGGAGGCTTTGCGGGCTGTCGTGGGCGCCAGCCCCTACGGTTGAAAATACGATAAATTTATCATTCGTAATTTGTAATTGTGAATTACAGCAGCGACCACCATTTCAGGCTGTGGGATTCGTCGATGGCTTCGCACAGATGGCAAAGGCTTTGACAGGTGTCGGCAAAATCCACGGTCAGCCGTGCGTTGCGGAACAGCTCCAGCCGGGACAGCAGCATCGAAACCTCCTCCACCGGCTCGTGGTCGGTAAATGCCGCCAAAAACCGCTGATGGCGCTCCCATTGTGCCGTCGCTTTTTCTGCAAAAGTGCCTGCCTGCGCCCAATCCCCTGCCAGCGCCGCATGGGAAGCCTGCTGAAGCGCAGCGGAAAAATCCTCGTAAAAATTCCGGCTGAACAGCAGCATCCCGATGCCCCCAGCCAGCATCACGGCAAGCAGTACGATTCCGATCCAAAGCCGGCGCATCAGCGCACCTCCTTTTTCAGGTGCAGAATATGCCCCTTTTCGTCCACCGTCAGCAAATAGGTGTCCGAAACCGTGCTGTGACGCTCCTGCAGCACCCGCTGCAGCCAGCCTTCGTCCCGCTTCGCAAGGGCGAGGTTATCCCGGTACAGATACCCGTCGGCAACCAACGTGATAGGCAAATAATGATCCTTGACCATGACCCCCGCCGCCTTGGCATCCGGCGGCAGCTCCTTTGCGTAGGGAAAAACGGACAGATTGCCGTTGGTTTCCAAGATCGCGTACTGCACGCTTTTCAGATCGAGAATGTCCTTTTCCCGCAAATGCCCCGTCAGCTCGTCAAGGGTCACCCGTGTAGAACGAAGATTTTCCTGCAGGATACGCCCGTTTTCTATCAAAATGACGGGTTTGCCGCACAAAAGACGTCGAAACAGCACGCTGCGCATGGCGCACACCGACAGCACAAGCTCCACGCCCAGCACCGTCAAAATCGGCACGATCCCGGAAAACAGCGGGATGCCGCCATCCTGCATGGGGATGGAGGCGAGGTTCGCCACCAGCATGGTCACCACAAATTCCGACGGCTCCATCTGCCCGATCTGCCGCTTTCCCATCATGCGGATCACGCCGATGAGGATCAGGTACAGAATGACTGTTCGCACATAGGACAAAAGCAAAGAAAAACCCTCCGTTTCGGGGCTAGTTTACCCAAAAACGGAGGATTTTATGTCCTTGTGTCACAGTATCGGGCGGCGCTGGCGCAGATCCATCGTCATCACCACTTCCCGCAGCAGCTTGTTCCATTGGGCTGCGGTGGTGGGTTCGTGGCGGTCATCGGTCAGGTACAGACAGCTGCCCAGCTCCTTGTTGCCGAATTTCCGTGCAAAAACCCGGTCAACACCCAGTGCCAACGCCGTGGGCGCGAGGTTGAAGTAGTAATCGGGATCTTTGGCGAGGATGATGCAAAGCTCCGCGGTGGTGACCTTTTTCATATAGCGGCGCAGACCGAGGATCTCTGCCATGGTCTGACTGCCTTCTTCCGTGCGGCGACCGCCGTAGGCGCTGGCAAGACCCGCCAAAAACTGGGTGGCGGTCAGGAAAATCGCCACAAACTGCTCCCCTGCGGCGCTGCTGAGGAAGTACCACGCAACGCTCAATATCGCGGCGACCACCAGATCCCGCTTCTTACGCAGATGCAGGCAGCGACCACCCGCTTGGATCAGCCATGCCACCAAACCGCCGGCGACGCCCAGCAGGATAGAAAGCACCACACGCCACGCGGTGTCGGAGGTGAAGGCGGCTGCCAGCGAAATACCCGCCAGCACGCCGATGAGCGCGGAAATGACACGGAAAATAATGGGATTTCCCGAGCTTTTCAGGAAATAATGGCGAACACCGGGTACAATACGGGACATTTTCCGTCCGAGACGGGCGAAGCTCTCGCTGCCGCCGTCCACAATGCGCCGTCCGCCAAAGAGGGTCTTGAAGCAGCGCATTTCCAATTCGCTGCGCTCGTTGCCCATGCTCATGCGTTTTTCAAGAAGCACCCGTCCTCTGCGATCGACCCGGATGGTCAGGTAGCCCAGCTGCGCCCAGGACAGCACCATGGAGGTGAAATCCACACCCTGCGCGGTCAGGCAGCTGCCCAGCTCGCCGGCGGTCAAGCCGTCGATGGGCTGCGTCCGCCGTACCCGGCGGGGCGGCAGACTGCGCATGGAGATGATCCAGTAGAGAAACGCGATCAGCACCAGACCGTACATGGCAAGATCCTCGTTGCTCAGCGACCAGCGTTTGCCGATGGCTTGCGGAAACAGCGTTTCATCCACCGCAAGGGTCATGGACAGCGTTTCGTGATCCTTCAGTTGCTGCTTGATGTGACCGGCAACGGTTGTTTCGGTGGTGTAATAATCAATGAGAGAATCCGTCGATTCCGGGTAATAAGTGCTGGAAAATACGGGTTTTGCATCAAATTTGCCCGGAAGTGCCACGGAAAACTGCAGCCGCTCCACGGGGAAGGTGAAGCCGGACAGCAGCGGAATGTCGAGACTCAGACCCTTTTTGTCACGGACGACCCGGTCTGCGAGGGTGTAGTGCATGGTCACAGTATACGTACCTGCCGCCGGAGCGATCCGGCTCAGATCCACCCAGCGGATGAGGTATTCCTGCGTGGTGCTGGCGGCGGCACCGTTGACGGTGATGTCGTAGGCATCCGCGGGAAGCGGATAGCGAAGCACGCCGTCACTGCCGTCACAGATCATGGTGAACACCAGCGTGATCTCGCAGGTTCCGTCGGATAAGACGTTGGTGGTATTTTGCATGTCAGTGACGTTTCCGGCTGCGAAAACCGCCGTGGTCAGCAGCAGACAGCACAAAACCGCGATAAAAAACCGCCGCACAGTGTCCCCCTCCTTTACATAACATCGGTGCAACCATTTTATCATGCGCAATTACAAATTACAAGTTACAAATTATAAATTATAAATTAGAAATCGGCTCCCCTTGCAGGGGAGCTGGCATTTGCGAGGAACGAGCAAATGACTGAGGGGTTGTCAGGTATTGTCACATTACAATCCCTCCGTCTTCGCCTTGCGGCGAATCCACCTCCCTTTACACAAGGGAGGCTTTGCGGGCTGTCGTGGGCGCCAGCCCCTACAATCGGAAATTTGAAACAAATCCCCCAAAAAGTGCCGCCCCCTCGGATGAGGGGGCGGATTGGTATTCAATTTTCCTTTGCGATAACGAAGCCATCCGCAAGGTCTGCAGACAGCAGCTCACCGAGGATCATGGTAAACTCCAGAAAACGGTCGCACTCAATGTACTCATCGGCCTGATGAGCACCTCCGTAGGCGCCGAAATCCCTTCCGATACCGAAAGAAAAAGCGCGGGGGCTGCCGTATTTGAGGAATATGGAAAGGTCAGACTGGCAAGAGCCGCAGGGCTTCAGCTCCCGTCCGCTTGCACGCTTGCCCGCGGCGATGAGCTTGTCCATGAGGGGATTTTCCTTTTCGGACTTTCCAAAATGGAAGAAGCGGCAGAGCTTTTCAAAGTGCGAAAAGGTCATGCCCAGAGGGGTCAGCTGCGTATTCAGCCGCTGTGCCATTTCCGCAAATTCACGGTCGATCTGAGGCTTGTCCGCAGCTGCGTAATAGCAGACCTCCGCGTGGGCGCGGTTCAGATCCGTGCCGGAATTGCCGGCGCGCAGCTCTAAAAACCGGACAGAGCTGTCCGGGATCGAGGTGCAGGCATACTCCGGATGCGCCATCAGCTCCTCATAACGTCTTTGACGGAAACGCAGAAATTCCGATTTCAGCAGCGCAAGACCTTCCAGCAGAATGCCGCAATCGTCCACCGGCTGCGTTGTGCAGATATGTGCCTTCAGCTCCTCGCCGCCAACGGCGCAGCTCCAGATCTCAAAGTTTTTGCAGTCGAGATTGATCACGTCGTCACACGGATACCGCAGGCATGCCGCCAGCGCGCCGTGACTGCCGCCGTATTCCTCGTTGCAGTAGGCGGTAAAGACCAGATCGCAGGGCAGCTGCAGACCCTCATCCCGGAAAAGCCGCAGCAAAAACAGCACCGCCGCAATACCGTACTTATCATCGCACGCGCCGCGACCCCAGATTTTTCCGTCTTTGATCTCACCGCCAAAGGGATCGACCGTCCAGTTTTTTTGGTCACCCACCGCCACGGTGTCGTTGTGCGCGGCAAGCATGATGCGGCGGGAATGATCCGCGCCGGGGATCACCGCACTGACGTTGTAGCGCTCCGCAAGGTCGTGCTCCGGCCAGTAGTCGGGATGCTCTGTCATGCCGGGAATATCCAGCGGAGTATAAAGATCCGGCTCGTAGCCCATTTCGCGCAGCTTTTCACCGATAAAAATGGCAATCTGCTTCTCGTTTCCCTGCGCACCGAAGCTCTGGGAGTCGATTTGAATCAGTTCAGAAAGTGTTTGAAACAATTCCTGCTTGCGCGCTTCGATTTTTTCGCAGATCATGGCGTATTCCCTCCTTAAAAAAGTCCGGATCGAAGCGGCTCCGATCCGGACGGAATTAGCTGACAGTTTCTTTGACGATAACGAAGCCATCCACAAGATTTGCAGACAGCAGCTGACCTTCAATGGCAACAGTGCGCTCCATCAGATCCGTCAGGATCACGCAGCCGTCCTTGCACTCGATCGCCATCACGTTGCGCATGACGACGTTGGGCTCGGTCTTTTCGTTCTTATAAACAGTAGAAAGGCACATAATTTTCCCTCACTCCAGGCTCTGCAGCACCACGCTCAGGCGCATGTTGCCCTTTTCAAAGTCAGAAACCGCTGCCATGACCTGCTCATAGGCGGCATGATTGCCGATCTTTTCCAGCTGGGCAGCCAGATCTGCCAGCTCCTTGGCATGGGAAGCGTTGTGACCGACCATATACTTCATCAGCGCGGTCAGCTCCTCCATGGGTGTATGCTCGCACTGAGAGGGACATTCGTGGCAATGACCGCCGCAGTCGTGGGAGTGGGTATGCTCTGTGCCGTCGTGGTGCAGATGCTCATGCTCATGGGGATGGGCATGGTCATGTGCGTGGGCATGGGCATGCTCGTGGGAATGGGTGACACCGTCGTGGGTGTGCTCGTGGGTGTGGGTATGCTCGTGTTCGTGGTCATGGCTGTGACCGCCGATGTGATCGTGATGAATGTGCATGGTGATAACTCCTTTTCGTTTCTTACATTATATATATTATATATGCAAGAGGCAGAATTGTCAATTTGCAGAAGCAGTCACTTTGCCTGCGGCTGCTTGACCTTGATATTCCACTCAAGGATCTCGCCGGTGTCCTCCACCTCCGTGAAGGTGACGGTGGCGACCTTGGTCAGGGTACCGTAGGGATCCTTGGAAGGACCGCTCTTGGAGTATTTCCAAATGGTGTCCATGGTATAAGGGGTCTTGTCGTTTTTGGTTTTCTCCACAGCGGCATCGAGAATGTCCTGATTGAGGATGTAAACGGAAACCGTGTAGTCCGTCTCCTCGCCGAACATGGGACGGAAGGCACTGTCAACGATGCAGACGATGGTCTCGCCTTCCCACTCGTCGGTCTTGTCGAGAACCAGCTGGGTCTTTTCCTTATTGGCTTCGATGCGCTGGGCATCGGTGTAGTCGGCACTGCGGGAAGTGCCCTCATAGCGGTAGGTCAGGTAGCCGATGGCGCTGCCCACACCCACGATGACCAGCAGCACCAGCGCGATGATCTGCTTTGCGCTGAAGCGCAGGTCGCCGCTGCTGTAGGTCAGCTTCATGCGGGTGGAAACGGGGACAAGCACCTTCAGGAACAGGGTGATGACCACCACTTCAATGGGGAAGAAGAACAGATTCTTGAAAATACGGGCAACAGTCATGATACCCGTGATGGTGTCCTTTGCCTTGTCGGGGTTGCCCATGTAGGTGTACTGCCATGCAAAGATCAGCTGCTGCAGCACCACGTTGACCACAAAGCAGATCAAAAAACGCGCAATGATCACGCGGGTGGCAGAGGGCTTGGCGCGGTACAGACACAGGGCGTAGAACATGGTGCTGGCGATCTCTGTCAGCATAAAGGGCAGGAAATAGTCACCCGTGGGGAAAATCATAAATCCGATGGTGTCGGAAATGATCGCCGCGGGAATGGCAAGCACGGGTCCGAAGATCATGGCGCCCAGCGCGGTTGCAAGGGTGGCGGTCTGGATCGCCATCTGGGGTCCAATGTAGATGGCAAAGGGCTTCAGCGCGATGCGCAGGGCGATCAGCAGCGCTGTGACCACCAGCATTCTGATGTCTTTCAGCTCTGCGGCGGCGTCACGCCAGTAATCGCGGGAAAAGGGATGGGGGTACAGTGCGGTGCTTCTTTGGGTTGTAGACATAATGATCCTCCTTTGATGGTGCGGTGCTGCTGTATGCCTCTCCGGTCAATAAAAAAGCCCCTGCGAAAACTCGTAGGGGAGCAAATTATGACAAGACCCGGAATTTTTTGGCAGTTCAGCAGACAGTTGCCTTACTGAGTATCGCCTCTCATAAAGGAAGATATCCTTTTATGGGCAGCGGGTGCGGAAACCCCATCGCGGAAAAATTTCCTTCGTCTGCCAGACAACTCCCCATTTTGGCAGCACTTCACGCGAGGTCTCCTACTCTGTTCGGGGTTATCATACACCATCAGGAAGCAAATGTAAATACCCTTTTCGATATTTTTTTATTTATATATTTATATTGTAGGGCGGCTGCTTGCTGCCGCCATCGGAATACCCGACCTCGACGGGCGGATATTCCGCAGTTGTTCCGCTGCGGTATTTGCGCCTTGCGGCGCGATATTTTGCCTTTACAAAATATCCGGCGGCAGCAAGCAGCCGCCCTACGCTCCGTGGGCAGTATTTGTTACGTTTCCCGTTGCAGGGAGCGTTTCGCCTCCCGCGGGACGGGAAACCCGTCCCCTGCAGCGATTCTGTCGGGTATTTGGAATATCGTGGAAGCGAAATCATATAAATAAACGTATATACGAATAAATATACACGAAAATGTATACAACCCGTGAACGAGACTATAAAAATGTGTTTTCCGTGGTGGACACACATGGTTGTTTCGTGCGTACGGTCACCCCAAAACGGGAAAATTTGACCGCTTTTTGCTTCTTTGTATTTTCACAGACGGACGGTTGTCCACGTTAAAAAAGCGGTCGGGGATCATTTTTATATGGCAAAATGACGAAAACGAAATAAAAAATTTCACAATTTTTACAATTGAATGCATAAAAAAGTGAAAAGTGTATTGACATTTCTGTGTCAGGTGAGTATAATAGCTTCACATTTATTCGTGGGTCGGAGCAATCGCCCCTGCATAGCATGAATAAATAAATTTTAAGGAGGAAAAAACTATGAAGAAGATTTTGGCACTCGTTCTTGCAGTCGTCATGGTCGCGGCTCTGTTCGCCGGCTGTAAAGAACAATCTACTGTCAAGACTGGTGAATTTACCTATAATTCTTACTCTCTCAGCCTTGGCACCAAGTGGAATCCCCACAACTGGGACACCAGCGGTGATTCTGCCATCATGGCATACATTGAGACTCCTCTGGTCGACATGTCCATCAAGGACTCCAAGAACCAGGTTTATCAGTGGATCTATCTGGCAGCTACTTCCATCACCGACGTTACCAAGGATCACAAGGATGACCTGACCAAGTACAATGTCACCTTTGCTGAAGGCAAGGATGCGAACAACACTGAGTCCGGCTACGTCTTCGAGATCAAGCTGAACGACAAGATGAAGTGGGAAAACGGCGACATCATCAACGCTGACACCTACGTCGAGTCTATGAAGCTGCTGCTCGACCCCGAGATGAAGAACTACCGTGCTAACCTGTACTACGACGGCGAGTCCGCAGTCGCAGGCGGCGCAGAGTACTACAACTCCAAGTCCCCCATCTACAACGCAATGGTTCCCGCTTACGGTGAAGGCGAGACTCCCGATTACTCCTATGATCTGGATGCCGGCATCGCTGCAGGTCACGTTTACATCAACGTTTCCACCACTGCTATGACTCTGGCTTCCTACACCCTGACCGATCTGGTCAACACCTACGGCGCACCCGCAGCTGAAGAGCTGAAGGCTGTTGCTGCTGACGCTAACTACCTGGGCTACACTCTCGTTACCGCCGAGAACCTGGATACCGTCAAGGCTCTGGTCGGCGGCTGCCTGGCTCCCTTCGGTATGGATTGGTCCACCATGGACGAAGCCACCCAGAAGGAACTGCTGATGGAAGCTCTGTGGGTACATGACGGCTCTATCAGCCCCGCTGTTGACTTCGAGACCGTCGGTCTGTACAAGGTTGACGACTACACCATCCGTTACGTCACCCAGACCGCTATCGAGCTGAACTACTTCCTGACTTCCTGCACCAGCAACTGGATCGTTCACAAGCCCACCTACGAGGCTGGCTACGACACCACCGGCGCTCTGAAGACCACCAACTACAACACCTCCAAGGAAACCACCATGTCCTATGGTCCTTACAAGATCGGCTCCCTGGAGACTGACAAGCAGATCGTTTTCGTTCAGAACGAGAACTGGTACGACTGGGAAAAGGTTAACGACCAGCTGGTCTCCTACACCGATTTCGAAGTCGACGGCAAGAAGGTACAGCAGTACCAGACCACCAAGGTCGTTATCGACGTCATCGCTGACGAAGCAGCTGTCAAGCAGGCCTTCCTGAAGGGTCAGCTGGACGACTGGGCACCCGAGGCTGACGACCTGGTCGTTTACGGCAGCTCTGACCGTATGTACAAGGCCGACGAGACCTACACCATGTCCTTCTTCTTCAACACCAACCTGGATCACCTGAAGGAAATGGATAAGTCCAAGGGCAACACCAACTCCGTCGTTCTGACCAACGAGTCCTTCCGTAAGGCAATGTCTCTGGCAATCGACCGTGCAGACTTCGTCAAGGCTACCGCAGGCTACACCCCCGCATACTCCCTGATGAACAACCTGTACTACTACGACGTTTACAACAACCCCGAATCCCAGTACCGTAAGTCCGCTCCCGCTATGGAAGCTATCTGCAAGCTGTACGGCGTTGAATACGGCGAAGGCAAGGCATACGCAACCCTGGAGGAAGCTTACAAGTCCATCAACGGTCTGAACATGACCGAGGCTAAGGCTCTGATGAAGACCGCTTGCGATGAGCTGGTCGCTGCCGGCCTGTACAACAAGGGCGACAAGATCGTCATCAATGTCGGTTGGGCAAAGGGCGCTCTGACCTCCGCTGACGAGGCTCAGATCACCAAGCTCGAGGCTTACTTCAACGAGGCTATGAAGGACTCCGGCTTCGGCGAGCTGGATCTGATCGCTGTTGGCAACATCAACAACCGTTACGATGATGTTCCCGCTGGCGAATACGCTATCGGCTGGGGTGCATGGGGCGGCGCTGCCTTCTATCCCTTCCGTAACTTCCAGGTCTACTGCGATCCCGACCAGTACTCCATCAACGAGGCTGCTAACTGGAATCCCAAGACCGAAGAGCTGACCCTGAATGTCGAGGGTAAGGATGTCACCATGACTTGGCAGGCATGGTCCGGCGCTCTGATGGGCAACGGCCAGTTCGCCAACTCCTCCTTCGAGACCAAGCTGCAGGTCACTGCTGACATGGAATACCTGTACCTGAACAAGTTCTACCGTATCCCCATGTGTGGCACCACCATCTGCTCCATGCTGTCTTACAAGCTGAACTACTACACCGAAGACTACAACATCATGTACGGTTGGGGCGGTCTGCGTCTGGCTACCTACAACTACAACGATGCTGAGTGGGCAGAGTACGTTAACTCTCAGAACGGCGAGCTGAAGTACGCATAATCTGCGCTTCTGCAGTCCGATTCTAAATCGCTCCATCGTCCGGGAGGGGCAATCGCCCCTCCCGGATTTGAGCGCTATAAGTAAATGCAACGCGGACAGGCTCTTTGCCGGTCCGCTTGTCGTGACTTTAGGGTAAATTGTTGCGGTTGCAACTAAAATGGATCCGTATTGCTGCTGTTTTTCGCTCTGGATTGCAAGCAGCTACAATCCGCAGCGAAGAACAGAAGCTTCTCCCGCAATAGCGAGGTCGTTCCGGCAAGGACAAACACCGCTGCAGGCAGTTGAAAAGGCTCCCTTGTGTAAAGGGAGCTGTCACAGCGCAAGCTGTGACTGAGGGATTGTGCATAACGATACCTTACAACCCCTCCGTCAAAAATCGGAGATTTTTGACACCTCCCCTTACACAGGGGAGGCTTTGGAGTGCCGTGCGGTTTTTGACGATACTCGGAAAAGAATATGCATCTGCGGGTTCCGAATCTAAATCCGAAAAAAGGAGAAATGTGCAATGAAAATGACAAAGTACGTCATCAAAAGAATTCTGCTGATGATCTTCGTCCTGTTTGTCATCACCACCATCTGCTTCATGCTCATCCGCGCCCTGCCCCGGGAAATGCCGCAGAAGGACAGTGAAAAGCAGGCAATTTTGGAGCGTTGGGAGGCGCTGGGCTACAACAAACCCCTTCTGACGCAGTACGGCATCTACCTGAAGAATGTCTTCACGCAAGGCGACTTCGGCACATCCTGGGCGATCCAGTTCCGCGTTGACGCACTGGAGGTCCTGACCAGCCGTCTGGCACCGACCGTTCTCATCAACGTCTATTCCCTGCTGTTCTCGATCCCCATCGGCATTCTGCTGGGTATCTACGCGGCAATTCGTAAAAACAGATGGCAGGACACGCTGATCAGTACGTCGGTTATGATCTTCGTTTCCGTCCCGTCCTACGTTTACGCATTTTTGGTGCAGTACTTCCTGTTTTTCAAGCTGGGCTGGCTTCCCATGGACGTCAGCTCTCTGGCAGACGCAGGCGGCAGCTGGTTCTCCTGGAAGATGTTCCACAGTATGATCGCGCCGGTTCTGGCGCTGTCCTTCGGCTCTATCGCCGGCCTGACCCGTTTCACCCGTGCCGAGCTGACGGAGACGCTGACTTCTGACTACATGCTGCTGGCACGCACCAAGGGTCTGACTCATGCCCAGGCAACAGCCCGCCATGCCCTGAAGAACGCCATGGTTCCCATCCTGCCGACCATCATCTCTTCCTTTGTCGGCATTCTGGGCGGCTCCTTCATCATCGAGCAGATCTTTAACGTTCCCGGCGTCGGCAAGCTGTATATGCAGTCCATCAATCTGTTTGACTACGACGTGTTTATGGTCGACTGTATCTTCTACACCGGCATCGGTCTGCTTGCCAACATTCTCGTTGACCTGAGCTACGGCTTCATTGATCCTCGTATCAGAATGGGGGAAAAGTAAGATGGCAGAACTGAATAAGAACATCCCTCAGATCCCCGCGGAAAAGTTTTCCTTCATCCACGAGGGTGAGCGCATTTCCGACAAGAAGTTTGATGACAAGCCCATCGGCTATTTCAAGGACGCATGGATCCGCTTCCGCAAGAACCGGGCATCCGTCGTTGCCACCGTCATCATTCTGTGCATTTTTCTGTACGCATTTATCGCTCCGCTGCTGATCACCAATCATGACTCCCGCTTCATGGACGATACCTATGCCAGAAAGCCCTCCCGCATTGCATGGCTCCGGGACAATCTGGGCATCATGGACGGCGGCGTTTCCCGTGAATTCTCCGAGAAGAACCTGATCTACTCTCTGGGTCTTGGCGTTGCCGCCGAGGACTGGGAAGGCAAGGGCAACCTGAAGCTGGATTCTGCAATGGACAGCCCCTACCAGCCCGTTCTGGAGATCGGCGAGCCTGAAACCTTCATCGATGGCACCCGTCAGGAGCAGACCGTCTGGCCCGGCAGAATCGACAGCTATCTGGAAGTGGGCTTCGTCTATAAGGACATCGAGCAGCATCAGCTGCAGGATATCCTTGATTGGCAGGAAGCCACCGGCAAGCAGCTGCTGTATCCCCTGATCGCGGATAACGAGTGGTGCGCCGACATCAACAACGCAAACTACTGGTACAAGACCAACGCAAGACTCTACCCCGTCACCGTCAACGAATGGGGCGAGGCTACCCGTCTGAAGTACAAGGAGAACATGGTCCTTGAGGACAACTACCTGCGCGATGCCGACGGCAACCCCGTCTACTACAAGTACTGGGGCGGCGGCAGCGTGGAAACGGCACAGTACCGCATCCGTGTTCTGTACTATAACTGGTTCCAGTATGTCAACGACGGCTCTCTGCCCGACTACCTGATGGGCACGGACTCTGTGGGCTATGATTTGGCACTGCGTATCGCAGGCGGTATCAAGCTGTCCCTGCTGGTTGCAGTTTCCGTTTCTCTGATCAACTTCGTCATCGGCGCGCTGTACGGCGCGGTGGAAGGCTATTACGGCGGCACGCTCGACCTGATTCTGGAGCGTATTTCCGACATTCTGAACGGCGTTCCCTTCATCATCGTCGCAACGCTGTTCCAGATCCATCTGGCGAAAAAGCTGGGACCGGTGCCATGTCTGCTGTTTGCCTACGTGGTCACGGGCTGGATCGGCACGGCTTACCGCGTCCGTACCCAGTTCTACCGCTTTAAGAATCAGGAATACGTCATGGCAGCCCGCACCCTGGGCGCTTCTGACAGCCGCATCATCTGGAAGCACATCTTCCCCAACACTTTGGGTACGCTGATCACCTCCTCTGCGCTGGTCATCCCCGGCACCATCATGTCCGAGAGTATGCTCTCCTTCCTGGGCATCGTCAAGCTGGGTACGGCAGACGCTACCTCTCTGGGTACGCTGCTGTCCGACGCAAAGGGCATTTACGTCAACGCACCTCACCTGATGCTGTATCCTGCGCTGGTCATCAGCCTGCTGATGATCTGCTTCAACCTGTTCGGCAACGGCCTGCGCGATGCCTTTAACCCGGCACTGCGTGGCGTGGAGGATTAAACTATGGATAAGATTCTCGAAGTTAAAAACTTAAAAATCTCCTTCCGTACCTCCAGCGGTACCCTGAAGGCCGTTCGTAACATCTCTTTTGATCAGGAGCGGGGCAGAACGCTGGCGATCGTCGGCGAATCCGGCTCCGGCAAGTCTGTCACCTCCAAGGCGATCCTCGGCATTCTGGCAGGTAACTCCATCGTCGAGGGCGGCGAGATCATCTACAACGGCAAGGACCTGCTGAAGATCTCCGAAGAGGATATGTGCAAGATCCGCGGTGACGAGATCTCCATGATCTTCCAGGATCCCCTGTCCAGCCTGAACCCCATCGTCAAGATCGGCAAGCAGATCACCGAAGCCATGCTGCTGAAGAACAAGACCAGCCGCAAGGAAGCACGTCGGGAGTTCAACCGCATTCTTGGGCTGCTGCGCAGCAACATCGCTGCCGCTACCGGCGACGCAGCCAAGGCAAAGGAGCTGGCAGAGACCTTCGACAAGTTCTGCATTCAGGCGAATCGTCTGGAGCAGAGCTACAACGAGTCCGCAAACCGTGCCGAGGACATGGTCGCCGCCCTGAAGGACTTCCTGTTCCTGGTGGAAAAGAAGCAGAAGGTGGACGTCAAGGGCATGCTGCGGGAGTTCCGCTCCAAGCTGAAGAACATCAAGGATCCCTTCTTCACCGCCAAGTACAGCGAGCGCCTTGCAGAGCTGTCCAAGAAGCTGATCGCTGCTGCCAAGGAGTACAAGAAGGGCGAAGAGACGCTGCCCGCCAGCGTTACCGCTGTGCTGCAGGAGCTGGAAGCCCTGCTGTCCGAAATGGTGGCACAGACCCGTCCTGACTTCTTCCGCATCGGCTTCTACGCCCTGCGTAATCCCGGCGAGGATCTGAGCCTGCGTAACATCGCAGAGCTGAACGAGCAGACCCTGAAGTTCCTGAATGAGAACTTCATGGACGATTTCCTCGCACTGGCAGCCAAGGGTGTTTCCCACTCCTTCGGGCTGTGTCTGGAGCACAAGAAGGCGCTGCTCCCGGAGCTTGCCAAGGCAAAGACCTTCTTCTCCGGCGAGTTCACCAAGGCGGGCGCTGTCAAGTATGCGAAGTTCCTGTCCGAGCTGGTAAACGATTCCATCGACCGTCTGGAAATGAACAAGGACAGCATCGCCTACACCTTCAGCTCCACCCTGATCAATGCTATTGAGAAGTATTTCTTCTACAGCAAGCGCAATCCGCAGGAAGAAGCCCGTTTTGAGCGCCAGTCCAAGCGCCGCGAGGCTCTGATCGCCCGTGGCAAGACCGTCGACTGGAAGGTCGTTCCCAAGAACGTCCTCGACCTCGGCGAGCTGAAGGAAGACATCCTCAAGACCATTTCCCAGCTGGAGAGCAGCTACCTGCGTTACATCGAGAACGCAGAAACTGTTGATTTCCGTGCAAGAAGCATCGCCATCGTTGATTTCCTGAAGGAAAAGGCTTCCAAGGTCGTCTACGTGGTCACCCGCGCCATGGCGAAGGAAAGAGCCATCAAGCTGATGGAGGAGGTCGGCATTGCCGAGCCTCGTATGCGTTATTACCAGTATCCCTTCGAGTTCTCCGGCGGTATGCGTCAGAGAATCGTTATTGCTATCGCGCTGGCGGCTGACCCCGAGATCCTGATCTGTGACGAGCCTACCACCGCGCTGGACGTGACCATTCAGGCACAGATCCTCGAGCTGATCAACCGCCTGAAGGAAAAGCGCAATCTGTCTGTCATCTTCATCACCCATGACCTTGGTGTCGTGGCGAACATGGCTGACGATATTGCGGTTATGTACGCAGGTAAGATCGTCGAGTACGGCACGGCGGAGGATGTGTTCTATGATTCCCGCCATCCCTACACCTGGGCGTTGCTCAGCTCCATGCCCGACCTTGACACCAAGGAAAAGCTGGATGCCATCCCCGGCACGCCTCCCAACATGATCTATCCCCCCGTCGGTGACGCATTTGCAGACCGCAACAAGTACGCAATGCAGATCGACTTTGAGCAGCAGCCGCCCATGTTTGAGATCTCCGAGACTCACCGCGCGGCAACATGGCTGCTCCACCCCGATGCACCCAAGGTGGAGGTCCCCAAGATCATCACCGACCGCATCGAAAGAATGAAGAAGAAGGCAGGAGGTGCTACCAATGAGCAATAACCGTGAAACATTGCTGCGTGTAGAGAACCTGTGCCAGTACTTCGGGCCGACCAAGGCTGTTGACGATGTCAGCTTCGACATCAAGAAGGGCGAGGTTTTCGGTCTCGTTGGTGAATCCGGCTGCGGTAAGACCACCACCGGCCGTTCCATCATCAAGATCTACGACATCACCTCCGGCAGCATCTATTTCAAGGGTCAGCGCATCTGCGCCGGTACCCTTGCCTACAAGCAGGAGATCAGCGGTCTGCGCAAGACCATCTCTCAGCTGAAGAAGACAAAGCCTTCCGATGCCGATGAGCGCATCGCCGCCTGCACCGCCCGTATTGCCGAGCTGCGGGAGGAGATCAAGAAGGCAGAGTTCGACCACCGTCACTCCGACCGTGAGTATGCCAAGGAGCTGGTGGCGCAGGTCAAAGCAGAGTATGAGCCCAAGCTGGCTGCCGCCTCTGCCGAGGAGCTGCCCGCCCTGAAGAAGCAGTACAAGGATGCACTGCGCGTTGCCAAGAAGACCAAGCTGATCACCCAGATCCAGATGATCTTCCAGGATCCCATCGCTTCCCTGAACCCCCGTATGACCGTCAAGGAGATCATCGCCGAGGGTCTTGTGATCAACGGCATCAAGGACAAGGCATACATCGAGGAGAAGGTCTTTGAGATCTTGGAGCTGGTCGGTCTGGTGCGTGAGCATGCCGGTCGTTACCCCCACGAATTCTCCGGCGGTCAGCGTCAGAGAATCGGTATCGCCCGCAGCGTCATCATGCAGCCCGAGCTGCTGATCGCGGACGAGCCTATCTCCGCGCTGGACGTGTCCATTCAGGCGCAGGTCATCAACCTGCTCAATGAGCTGCGTGCCAAGCTGGATCTGACCATTCTGTTCATTGCCCACGACCTTTCTGTCGTCAAGTACTTCTCCGACCGCATCGGTGTTATGTACTTCGGCAAGATGGTGGAGCTGGCTCCCTCGGATGAGCTGTTTGCCCATCCCTTCCACCCCTACACCCGCTCCCTGATGTCGGCCATCCCGCTGCCCGATCCCATTACCGAGAAGAGCAGAACGCGTATTGAGTACAAGCCTGTGCTTGACCACGAT
>JAZNNV010000261.1:0-3459 GCA_045580465.1 Faecousia sp. | reverse complement strand
GTATTGAATAAGAAAAAAGGGGAAAGGCAGAACCGCCCCGGTTTGTGCGAACAGCACAAACCGGGGCAGTTTTGTTATGGGTGGCGGAAGTTATTGATTGTTGGCAATTGCAAAAAATACAAATCAAGTGTGCATTTCAGTGAAAGTTCCTGACTCTCTCCAATAGAAATATGTGTAATCCCGATCGTTTTCCGTCGGTTTTCCATCGAACAGAACTCGGTCGCAATGAGGCTTGCCGTCTACTTCAGTAAGCCCCTCAAAGGAGCCATGCTTAATGTAATAAGGCTTAAACTCCAGCAGAACTTCAGCGGTGGCAATGTCAACTGCCACAAGACGCTTGTTGCCTTCTGTCAAAGTAACCACTTTGTCAGCATATGCGCCGCCCCACTGGGGATAAACATCGTTTATCTCGCCGAAATCGCTTTCATAGATCACCTCCTGCAGGGTCAGATCGCTCTGGGGGGCGCAATATAGCTTAGTCGGCTCGGCTTCTTTCACGAAGAAGAAATTGACTTTATCGGATGCAAAGTCGACAACAGGCTCATCGCAGATGACACCAAGTCTGGACCATCTGGGATAATAGTAATACAGATGCCCCTCTTCGCATTCCTCAAGCAGAAAGCCGGGTACATACGAGAAATCACGGTCTTCACGATAAATAAAGATTTGCATACCGGAAAAAGGCGGCTTATTGACGACGGGGTCTGTGGGTGCAGTGGATGGTTCCGTGGGATCGGTGGATGGTTCCGTGGGATCGGTGGTTGGTTCAGTGGGTGCAGTGGATGGTTCTGTCGGATCGGTTGGATCGGTTGGGGTGGTCACGGTTGGGTCTGTGGGGTGCGGCTGGATGTTTACATTCTTGAAAAGCAAGCCCAAATTGACACTGAGGATCAGCAGCACTGCGGCAGCTGCGGCGACTGTGCGCGCGATCCGATAGCGGGCAGGAGGTGCAGTTCTGCGCAGCAGCTTGTTCATTTTCAATTCAAACCTTTCGGAAAAAACGTGTTTTTCGCCGGTATCCTCCGGCAGGTGGGATAAGAGGATTCGCTCTGCTTCTGCAGTTGCTTCCCGAAGCATAACATCTGTTACCATGCAATTCCCGCCTCCTCACAAAGTGTTCGTAATTTTGCTTTTGCCCGTTGTTCGATCTGCCGCGTGTTGCGATAAGTAAGGCCAAGTAATTGGGCGATCTCTCTGAGATCGTATCCGTGGTGATGTCGCAGAATGAGCACGATCCGCTGATTTCGCGGCAGCTTTAGAATGCAATTGGTCAGAGCGTTATCGGATTCATAACAAACTTCCATGCCGATGGTTTCGTCGGAGTATTCCACTTGCGGATGCGCCTGCTTTTTGCGGTAGCTGTCGATCGCACTGTTTTTGACGATTGCAACGGCATAGGCCTTGGTTGCCGGAGTACCCGGCGTACCGAGTCTGTCAATATTTTCCGCGATCTTCACGAACGCGTGATGAACGGCATCCTCGGCATCGTCAGAATTTTGCAGAATGCCGAATGCCACGCGATACAGATAGTCGCGATACATCAAATAGAGCTGTTCAAATTTCGACCGATCCTCCTGTGAATCGATCATTTGCAAATAAATCAGCATACACCAATTCCTCCGTAAGCTTTTTATGACATCACAAACGCCTTCTACCAAATATAACGAAACAAAGCTTTGATTTGACACACTTCGATTGAAAAAGTTTTCAGTATTATTATAACGGGGTTGGTTCACGATGACAATAGCGGAAGCATAAAGAAGCCCCCGGGGCAGAACACGGTTCTGTTCTCCCGGGGGGTGCTTGTTTAGCTGTTGAGATAGTCGATCACGCACTGGTAGTTTCTGTTGAAGTCCGCGACCCATGCATCAAATTTGGCGCGATCCCAGTTTTCAAAGATGAAGTCTTGCTGCATATCCTGAATCTTCTTTTGAGATTCCTTGTAGATGTTGGCAAGCAGATCGTCGCTGATCACCACGGTGGGCGGTGCGCGGAAATAACCGACCTCCTCGCCAATCTCCTGCGCCAGCTGTTCTTCGGCGTTGAAGGTGAAGTAGGGGGATTCGGGGCAGTAGCGGATGGAAAAAGAGGATGCGAACATGCCGTACTTGTCGTGGACGTAGTTGATGTCGTTGTTGATTCCATCGGGGCTTGCCTCATCGATCCAGTTGTATCTGCCGTTTTCGTCAACGGTCAGCGATTCCTCAGGACCAACGGTGTTGAGCCATGCGCCGCCGTCTTTCGAGGCATCATACATCCAGTCGAGGATCGCCATGGCGCACGCAGCTGCTTTGGGGTCTTGGTTGCTGATGACCACGCCATCAAGGTTGTTGAATTTCTTCAGTTCCAAAGTCATGCCATTGGGACCGACAGGGGCGGGGGCAGGGACTTCGTGATCGTCAACACCCTCATAGGCGTAGGCAGCGTTGGACATGGTCATCCAGCCCAGCCAGGAGTTATACAGAAAGCTTCTGTGATTGATCATGTCCTGGTACATTGCTCCACTGCCGTTGACGAAGGCGCTGGGGCTCAGGAGTTTTTCATTGCGGGCGGTTTGGAGCAAACTCAGCATGTCGAAGTGGGCATCGGAGGTTGCGCCGTAGAACCACTGATTTGTCTCGTAATCATAGGCGGCATAGGTACTGTTGACACCCCAACTGTAGATCAGCCGGTTACATGTGCCGTACAGTGAAAGGTCGGACTGACCGCCGGTCATGGGATAGGAATCAGGATAGTACGCCTTCAGCTGTCGCAGCATGTCGAGGAAGCCCTCGGGGTCGCCACGCCACTCAACGCCGGCTTCCTTGAAGGCGGTCTCGTTATAGACCCAGTAGTGGTTGACAGCGCGGTCGTAACCGTAGGTGGGCAGGAGATAATGAGAACCGTCCTCGGCGGCGGTCAGCATGTACTCCCAATTTGCGTCCTTGTCCTCGACAAAGAGCTTTGCGAAATTGGGCATTTTTGCAAGATTTTCAGGTGCCAGCACATCGACAAGCTTGCCCTGCTCGCCCATTTCATTGATCTGCGCCGGCATCAGGAGCGGATCAAGAGAGTAGCCGTCGATTCTGATGATCGTAGGCGGATTGCCGGCTGCGATTAGTTCCTCCAGCTTTTCTGCGTAAGAGGTGGTGCGGCCATCGACCTCAATGATTTTGATGTCGCAGTAGAATTTTTCCTCGATCTGCTTGTAAAGCCAACTGTCTTCCTGCTCGTCATCGGCATAGAGGAGGACGGAAACGGTCGCCCTTTCCTGCACAGCACCGCAGACGATGCAGGTTTTGGGATCACCGACCCAGTTGTGACCATTCGGGTCACCTTCGGTGGCATTGCAGGTGCTGCAGGTCTTGGGATCGGTGCAGGTTGCAGGCTTCCAGTCATGGGTGTGTTCTGTTTTTTGGCAGGCGCACAGCGACAGGCAAAGCGTGAGCGCCAGAAGGAATGATAATATCTTTTTCATAG
>JAZNNV010000260.1:0-10086 GCA_045580465.1 Faecousia sp. | reverse complement strand
ACTATCTGACGCTCTACGACAAGCTGGAAAAAGCCGGATTTGATCAGGTGCCTACCGGCAGCAACTGGGTGCTGCCTGACAACTGCTCCCGCCTTGCGCAGTTTTGCAAGGAACGCATCAGTTCCGGGCATCTGCTTGGCTTTATGCAGACGCCTTGGGTACCGACCCTGCGGGAGATCGACAAAACCCATGATGGTGCCATCGCTGACATGGCAAAGGCCATCGAAATATATCGCTGAAAATCTGGAGTCTGCCGTTGGCAGGCTCCTTTTTCTTGACAGTTATGGTATAATACCATTGGATATTTCCAATAAGGTGTACCATTATGAGAAAGATTTGTTTGATTTTATTGCTCATCGCATTCCTTTGTGCCGGCTGTGTCATGCCAACTGATCCCGTTTCCATCACGGCTACAACCGGTCCGGTCTGTTACTTTGCGCGATTTCTCTGCCAAGACACACCTCTGCAGGTGCAGCAGCTGATTACCGAAAACGTCTCCTGCCTGCACGATTATTCCCTGAGTGTTGCACAGGTGCGGGCATTGGGAGCGTCTGAAACTGTTATCATCAACGGCGGCGGTCTCGAGGAATTTATGGATGAGCTTCTAACCAACCGCATTCCCATCGACTCTTCCAAAGATGTTCCGTTGCTTGATTGCTCCGAGGAGCATGATCACGATCACAACCACGATCATGAAGCCGATGCACACATCTGGCTCGCCCCGGAAAACGCCCAGATCATGGCAAAAAACATTTGCGATGGACTCTGTGCTTCCTATCCCCAGTTTGATGCTGTTTTTCGTACTAATCTTGTCAATCTGCAGGAGAAACTGGACGAACTCCAACATTACGCCGATCATAATTTGGCTGATTTACGAACAAGAGAGCTGATCACATTTCACGACGGTTTTTCCTATATGGCGCATGCCTTCGACCTGAACATTCTCGCCGCCATTGAAGAAGAATCCGGCAGTGAGGCATCCGCCAAGGAACTGATCGAGCTGATCGAATTGATCGACAAGAAGCAGATCCCTGCCATTTTCACCGAGGTCAACGGCAGTGCAGCTGCAGCAGGCATTATTTCACGAGAAACGGGTGTGGCAGTTTTCTCCCTTGATATGGGAATGAACGGCGACTATTTTGAGATCATGTATCGCAACATCGATACATTAAAGGAGGCATTGGGATGAAACCAACAGTACACGGCGGCAAGTGTGGCGATTCCTGCTGCCTGCGCGTGCAGAACATGTCGGTAAAAATCGGCGACAGTCTCATTCTTTCTGATGTGAGCATGCATGTTCACTGCGGTCAGCTGGTTGCGCTGATCGGTCCAAATGGTGCAGGCAAAAGCACCTTTTTGAAGGCTGTTCTCGGTCAGCAGGACTACGACGGCGTGATTTCCTTCTCCGCCCCCGGCAGCCGCGGAAGATCGATGAAGATCGGCTACGTACCCCAAAGTCCCGCCTTTGATCCCGGCGATCCCATGAGCGTAGCGGATCTTTTTGTGTGCTGCATGAGTCGGCGCCCCGCATTTCTCGGTCTGCGCAAAGCCATGCGGGAGCATATCCTCGATTGTCTTGACCGCGTCCACGCAACGGATCTGATCGACAAGCGTGTCGGAACCCTCTCCGGCGGTGAGCTGCAGCGTGTGCTTTTGGCGCTGGCGCTGGAGCCGATCCCCAATATTCTGATCCTCGACGAACCCCTTTCCGGCGTTGATGTGGAAGGCAAAGCCGGTCTGATGGACATGCTGGACGAGATCCGTGCTACCTATGACCTCTCCATCCTGATGACCACCCATGATTTTGCAATGCTTCCCCGCTATGCCGATCAGGTTGCATTGATTGATCATCAGCTTCTGCAAATCGGATCGCCGGAAGAAGTTCTCGCCGGCGATGCGTTCCGGGAAGTATTTCACATTTCGGGAGGTGAGCAGAATTGAGTATCTGGTACGCGATCTGCGAAGCCCTGCCCTTTGAGATGCTGCTATGGGATTTCATGAAAAATGCATTGCTTGCAATTCTGCTGATGTCGCCGCTGTTTGGTCTGATGTCCACGATGATCGTCACCGGCAAGATGAGCTTTTTCTCCGATGCGTTGGGTCATTCCGCCTTTACGGGCATTGCCATCGGCAGCATCTGCGGCTTGGCATTCCCCATTTGGGGTGCAGTGATCTTCAGTATCGTATTCGCTCTTTTGTTTTCCTATGTACGCAGTCGGAGCAATCAGGCAGCGGACACCCTGATCGGTGTATTCTCAAGCGCAGCTGTTGCCCTCGGTATTTTTGTTGCAACACTCAATGGCAGCAGCTTCACCAAATACAACAAGTATCTGATCGGTGACATTCTGTCCATCACTCCCGTTGAGATCGGTGCGTTGGCGCTCACCTTTTTAGGTGTGGCGGTATTCTGGATCATCTTCTCCAACCGCTTGACCCTAGCATCCATTTATCCCCAGCTTGCCTCATCCCGGGGCATTTCCGTGGGACTGTCTCAGGCGCTGTTCACAACGGCAATTGCTGTTGTTGTCACCCTGACGATCCCCAGCGTGGGTCTGCTGATCCTCAACTCCCTGCTGGTACTGCCTGCCGCGGCAGCACGGAACGTAGCCCGCAATCTGAAGCAATACCATCTGTTTTCTGTGATCTTTGCCTTGACGGCGGGCTTGGGCGGATTGATTGCTTCCTACTATCTCGGAAGCTCCGCCGGCGCTGCGATTTCACTGGTTTTGGCACTGATTTTCGCCATCTCCTTCTGTTTTCGGAAAGTGAGGCGCTGATATGAAGTCCATCGAGATTCATCCCATCGCTCACATGAAAAGCGACTTTCCTACCAAATTCGGCATTCCGAGGCAAAGCGGATTGGTCAGCGAGCTGCATTCTACCATCGTCTTCGAGCCGGAATACCGAAACAGCGATGCGCTGCGCGGATTGGAGGGCTTTTCCCATCTGTGGCTGATCTGGCAATTTTCGGAAGCGGTGCGCAGCGAATGGTCGCCCACCGTTCGTCCGCCCCGGCTCGGCGGCAATACACGCATGGGTGTCTTCGCCACCCGTTCCCCTTTCAGACCCAATCATCTGGGACTATCCTGTGTTCAATTTCTGGGCATTGAACAGACAGCGGAATATGGCACTGTGATCCATGTTGGCGGCGCTGACCTGATGGACGGCACGCCCATTTTCGACATCAAGCCCTATATTCCGTACAGCGATGCCCACCCCGATGCCTTGGGCGGCTTCACGGACACCGCAGACGACTTTTTATTGGAGGTCAGCTTCCCTGCCGCACTTCTGCAAAAGCTCCCTGAAGCCAAGCAATCAGCTGTCATCAGCGTTTTATCACACGACCCCCGTCCCTCCTATCAACGTCAGGAGGACAGAATATACGGGCTGAGCTTTGCCGGCTTCGACATTCGCTTTCAGGTGGAAGATAAACGTTTGACAGTTATTGATGTACAACAACTATAATGAACGGCGGACATTCAGTCCGCCGTTTTCCATTCTTCCAAATCAAGATCCCTGAAATCGTAGACACGCTGCCATTTTCCATCGATCTTTTGATAACTGGCGCGGTGGCTGCTGAGCAGCCGCACGATGTGGTAGACATTGATCCAGATCTCTGAATTGCACTCTTTCTGGCTCTCATCAAACACCAGCTGCATTCCAAAATGCAGGTGAACTGTTTCGATGTTGTTAACATTTTCTTTGTCCGAGTAGCCGGTGCGACCCATAAAGCCGATCAGATCGCCCGCCTGCACAATATCGCCCTCCTGCAAGCCTTCGGCGAAGGGATGGTCTTTTTGCAGGTGGGCATAGTAATAGTATCGCTTGGAATCGAAGGAGCGAATGCCGATACGCCAACCGCCGTAGCGATTCCAGCCCATCGCTTCCACAATGCCGCCCTCAACAGCAACGATCGGTGTTCCAAGACCGCCCATCAGGTCATTGCCCAAATGCTTACGGTGGAACCCAAAGGAACGGCTGACGCCGAAATCGTCGCAATGGCTGTAACCATAGCCGGCTGCAACGGGTGAAAATGCCTTCAGCCCATAATAGGAAACCCATTGTCCATCCTTTTCAATGGCAAAGCTTCCGACAAGACCGCCCAACGCCGCAGAAAAGGCTTCCTGATAATAGTCATACGATTTTTTCATTGACTCTGAAAGGGATGTTGGATCGAATCCGTTTTTCCAGTCCTTGGTCGCCTTTTTCACAGACTCCAAGCCGCATTTTCCTCCCGTTCTCGTTCCTGCAAGTGCCAATATATCGATCCAACTGATGTGCTGCTCTTGCTCGAAGGTGGAAATGTCCTGCTCAAGAGCATACTTCAGGGATTCGTAAGGCACACCGAAGTCCACCCACTTGATGGGTGCTGCCGACACCGGGATCGCCATCAATACAACCAGCAAACACAAAAAGAACCGCCGTCTCATCCTCTCACCTCTTTGGGTTAGGGTATGAAACGGCGGAAAAAACTATTCTGCCAAGTTATTGCAAATCCCGCACGACTTCTTTTGCGATGCGGTAAATGTCGTCCATTGTGCTGACGGAAGAAATCTGATTTTTATAAAAGCTGCTGTGGGAAACACCCCGCAGATACCAAGCAAAATGCTTTCTTGCTTCAAGGCACGCGATATGCTCGCCGTGGTCCTGCTGAGAAAGCTCAAACTGCTTGACTGCCATTGCGATCCGATCCGCAAGAATGGGGCGCCGATAGTCCATATTGCCTGCCAGAGCTTCCTTTACCTCTGTGAAGATCCAAGGGTCGCCAAAGGTCGCCCGTCCGATCATGATGCCATCCGCGCCGGTGCGCTTCAGGCATTTGACAGCTGTTGTACCGTCCACAATGTCGCCGTTTGCGATCACGGGAATGGACAGCTGCTCCTTGACCTTGGTGATCATATCCCAGTCCGCTACGCCGCTGTAGAGCATGGAACGGGTACGACCGTGTACGGTCAGCATCGCCGCGCCGACATCCTGCATCCGCTTGGAAAAGTCAAGGACATTGATACTGCCCTTGTCCCAGCCGAGGCGGCATTTGACCGTTACCGGCACATCAACCGCTTTGATGACTGCCGCAACGATCTTTTCAGCCAGTTCTGGGGTACGCATCAAACCGCAGCCATCGCCGGAATTGGCGATCTTCGGCATCGGACAGCCCATGTTGATGTCGATAAAATCACAGCCGGAGATCTCAAGGGCAAGACGAGCGCCCTCCGCCATCACATCAGGGTCGTTACCGAATATCTGTGCGCCGCAGACACTGCCTGCATTTTTCCGCAGAAGTCCGGCGCTTTTCTGATCCTTGTAGCACAATGCCCGGGACGAAACCATTTCCGTCACAGTGATATTCGCACCCAGCTCCGCACAGACCGTACGGAATGCCCAGTCCGTCACACCAGCCATCGGACCAAGGATGATCGGCTTTTCAATTTCAAATTTACCCAGCTGCAAATGTTTCGCCCCCTTTTTCAGGGTGCATTATAGCATATTCCGCTCTTTTTCGCAAGTCACAACAGCAAACTAAGCATCCAAAGTGTCGCTACCAATGCTGCACCACAGAGCGTATATAAGATAGGGTGCCGTTTGCGTCCCGTCCATTCCTCCTGATAAAGTATCTGCTTTGCTTCCCGCAGAAGCTTTTCCTGCGTCATGCCGTCACCAACAGCATCATCCTTCAGGATAAAGATCGCCTGCTCGAACAGCTCCGGATCAGGAGCATGGACAACAATGACCTGCCGTGAAACTCCTTTTACCATTATTTACCGCCTCCTTGTGAGCATTATGTCCAAGGAAGACACAAAAAATGCGTTCAGGATCGCTCCTGAACGCATTTTTATTGAAATCAGATGGGCTTTGCGTGAGAGAGCAGATACTTCTCAGCCTCGGGATTCCACAGACCGTTGTTTGCCTTGCACATACGATCCAGTTCAGCGAACATGGGATCGGTCTTGCCCAGCTCCTCGAAATCTGCGATTGCAGTCAGAGGCAGGTCGATGTGGTTGTAGATCAGCTTCTTGCCACCGGGAATCTTGGGCAGATTCAGGGTGGTGTCGATTGCTGCGTTCAGACCGCCGATGTGGGTAACCAGAGCAGAGGGATTCAGCTTACCGGCGTTCATCATCTCAATGGCTTCCTGCATATCGTTGGTGTTGCCGCCGGAAGTACCGACAACGTGAGTGTACAGGTAGTGAACGTTGTACCAGTTGAAGGGTGCCTTGAACTGGGAGTCGGTAGGACCTGCAAAGAAGTTCAGGCAGCCGTCGAAGCCCAGAATATCGTCAGCCTGCTCAATGACAGGCTTGACAGGAGCGAAGCAGACAACATCATCGTAGCCGGTGCCGCCGGTCAGGCTGCGCAGGTACTCGGTTGCGTTCTCCATACGGGTGTTGGCGTAGTGCAGCTCGATGCCGTACTTTGCAGCTTCTTCCACGGTGTAGATGGAAGCAGCGCGGGTCAGTCTTGCTTCATCAATATCGGTGATGACCAGCAGGCTGGGACGGCGGTCGCAGTGGATGGCGTAGTCGATGGCAGCCAGACCCATGGGGCCAACAGATGCCAGCAGCGCCATCTTGCCGCCCTCCTTGATGCCCATTTCGTGGACATAGGAACCGGCCTTGGTGTGGTACATCGCATGGAAAGTACCGATAACGCAGCTCAGAGGCTCAGCCAAAGAGCCGTAGTAGTAGGTGTCGGAGTTGTAGGGCAGCAGGCAGTTCTCCAGCAGAGTCTCGATGGGGACGTTGCCGTACTGTGCGTTACCACCGCAGTAGTTGTAGGAGTAGCCGGGGGCTTCCTGAGAACCGTTGTGGTAGTGGGCAGGCTGGATGACAAACTTATCGCCAACCTTGTACTTATGTCTCCAGTTTTCGCCAACCTCAACGATGTCGCCGCAGAACTCGTGACCGAGGACGGTGGGATTCTCGTGGCAGTTGCTGGGAACGCGCTTGTGGTCGCCGCCCTCGAGGGCAGCCTTGTAGCTGGACATGCAGAGGCTGTCAGAGACAACGCGGATGCGGACGCCGTCAGGACCGATCTCGGGCAGGGTCACATCATCCAGACGCAGGTCGTTCTTACCGTAAATGCGAACGGCTTTTGTAATCATGTTGTTTTCCTCCAATTCAGATTAAATCAGATTGCGATGCCGGCCTTGTCGAGAATGGTCGGAACGTTCTTTTCAGCGCCGATTGCCATGATATGCACGCCGTCGCAGAGCTTTTCGTCCTTGATCTTTGCGATCATTTCAGCTGCCATCTCGATGCCCAGCTGCATGGGCAGACCCTTGACACCCTTCTCCTTGCCTTCCGCAGCTGCTGCGGCAAGACGGTCGATCATGTGCTGCGGCACATCGATGCCGGGGACGTTTTCGTTCATATACTTTGCCATACCGGCAGCCTTCAGGGGGATAATACCCGCCATGATGTGGGTCTTGATGCCCGCCTTGTCGACGGCTTCCAGGAAACGCTTGAAGGTATCCAGATCGAAGATACCCTGCGTCTGGACATACATCGCACCAGCTTCCACCTTCTGGCGCAGCTTATTGATCTGCAGGAACAGAGGCTCATAAACGGGGGTGACGGAAGCGCCCTTGTAGAACTTGGGTGCGCCGCCTGCCAGCTCATTACCGCCACAGTCACAGCCGGTTTCTTCCATCATGCTCAGCATTCTCAGAATGCCGACAGAATCGAGGTCGTAAACAGGCTTTGCGTTGCGGCAGTCACCGACCACGGGGTGGTCACCGGCCAGTGCCAGCATGGTGTCGATGCCGAAGCTGGCAGCAGCCAGCGCATCGCCCATGAGTGCCATACGGTTACGGTCACGACCGGTCATCTGCAGAATAGGCTCAACGTCTGCCTGTTTCAGCTTGATGCAAAGACCCAGACCGGTAGCCTTCAGGCTTGCCGACTGCATATCGGTGACGTTGACACCGTGAACCTTGCCGCGAAGCAGCTCGGCTGCTTCCATCTGCTCAGTAAAATCATAACCCTTAGGGGGCGCCATTTCAGCGGTAACACCAAACTTACCGGCTTCCAGTGCATCTTTTAACAAACTCATTATTTCTTCCCCCTCAAGCTGATGGTTCTGGGATAAGCGAAGTCGCCGTATCCCTTGTCTTCACGACGGGCGGAGAGCTTCTCAAGCTGACCGGTCGCTTCAAGACGATGGTAGATTTTGATCCATGCGCAGTCATTTTCGGGGTTGACCTCGCACTTGCCGTTCTTTGCGCCGCCGCAAGGACCGTTCACAAGGCTCTTTGCACACTGGGTGATGGGGCAGATCGCGCCCGTCTGACCCAAAACACACTCGCCGCAGAAGCGGCATGCCTCTTCCCAAACACCGAACTTGACAGCTTCGCCAAGGTACATGGTGTTGTTGGAGGGGTATACAGGCTTGTCATTTGCGTTCTTTGCAACACACTGAACACCGTCACCGCAGGACATGCAGATCACGCAGTCGGGGTTGGCTGCGTTGATTGCCTTCATCTTGGTCTTGACGCCCAAGTTCATGCAGCAGTAGTCGCAGACAGTCGTTGCAACGACCTTCTTACCTGCCTGCTCAAGAGCAGCAGTCAGTTCTGCGATCTGGGGTTCGCCGCCGGTCTGGCAAGCTGTTGCACAGCTGCCGCAGCCGACAATTGCCACAGTCTTGGCATCTGCCACCATGGCCATAACCTCATCGAGGGGCTTTTTCTGAGTAATAATCATGTAATTTTATCTCCTTTTATGTCAAAGGGTCAGATTTTCGCCGATTTGAGGACAGAAAATGTTCTGTCCAAAGATGTTAAGCGCCGGGGTAACCATGTTCCAAATTCCGTCCGGGTCGTGATCCCGCGCCGGCATATGCACCAGTACGATCTTGCAGGGCAGAAAGCTCTGCAGCTGACGAATCGCGGCATCCGTTGCCACATAGGGAAACGGAACGATCAAAACATCCGGCTTGGGATAGTTACCGAGCAGCTTCAGCTGCTGGGGCGACGCATCACCCGGAAACCAGACACATTTGCTTCCCTGCAGCACATAGCTGACATGATGAAGGGCAGGGTCTGCTTTTCCCATGTGACGGGTGGTCACCGCATCGATCCGAACGTTGCCGACATACGCGCTGCCGGAGGTGATAACGCTCTTCCCTGCCGCGGCTTCATACGCCTTGGCAAAATTGGGATCAAAATGATCCGGGTGATCATGGGTAAACGCAACTGCATCGGGCAGGTTCTCCATCAGCCGGTTGATCTCTTCCTGAGGTGTGGGCAGGTAGGCATTGACCTGCCTGCTCACACCGTCCAGTAGAATTGATACATCATCCAGCTTCAGCAGAACGCCTGCATTGGCAGTTCTTCTGATTTCCAATTATACGCCTTCCTTAGCGCGGCGGATGTGCTCAGCCTCGGTGCAGCCGGTGGTGGAAACGTGACCGTTCAGAGGAACCAGCTTATCGTTGATGGCATCGAGGATCCAGCTTGCCTGCGGGAAGAAGTACTCGTCGAACTCGAAGGGAGGAGTGATCCAGTTCTTTGCACCGATGACAACAGGAGGTGCATCCAGATCGTCAAAGCACAGCTCGGTGATGTTGCGGGCGACATCGTTCATGAAGCTGCCGCGGGCGCAGGCATCGGAAACCAGAACAACACGGCCGGTCTTGCGGACGGACTCGACGATCTTGGTGTAATCCAGAGGTGCCAGAGAGTGCAGGTTGATGACGTCAGCCTCCATGCCGTACTTCTCGGACAGAGTCTTGACTGCGTCCATTGCCCGGTACAGAACTGCACCGATGGTCAGGATGGTGACATCCTTGCCGTCGCGAACCTTGTTCACATCACCGATGGTGATCTCGTAGCGCTCTTCGGGAACGCCACCCTCGTGGAACTGCTCGCCCACGTCGTAAATTCTCTGAGACTCGAAGAAGACCACGGGGTCAGTGCCCTTCAGAGCAGTCTCCATCAGACCCTTTGCTTCCCAGGGAGTTGCGGGGAAGACCACCTTCAGGCCGGGGATGTGGGTACACAGAGCGGTCCAGTCCTGAGAGTGCTGTGCGCCGTACTTGGAGCCAACGGAAACGCGGAGCACCAGAGGCATCTTCAGGATACCTGCG
>JAZNNV010000259.1:0-2365 GCA_045580465.1 Faecousia sp. | reverse complement strand
ATGTTGTGAAGAAGATTGATGGAACGGAGGGATGAACATGGGAGCGAAATGTGAACTGTGCGGCAGAGACATGCTGGAAAGCAAGGGCTGCGCCATTTCCAAGATCCATATTGCCGGAAAGGTCTACAAGCGCATCCCCGTTGGCGGTCAGGGGGATTTCCTTGAAGGAAGCCCGGCTGATGCGCGATGTCATGACTGCGGCGTCCTGGTTGGTCACTATCACCATTGGGGCTGCGATTGCGAACGCTGTCCGGCGTGCGGTCTGCAGCTGATCGGCTGTGACTGCGAGGATGTGTACGCCCAGGGAAAGATGTAATAAAAAAATGGTCTCTCCTACATTTTGGGAGAGACCAATCATCATCTGTCGATTGAGGTCTGTGCCCACAATTTGGGCGCAGACCACTTTTTATCCCGTTGTGGTTTCCCCTACATTTCAGGGGAAACCTCTTCTCGCTTCAGCGAGGAATTGCCTATATTATACGCTTTTTGACCACATATGTCAATCCGAAGGAGGAAGAATCCATGCAGGTGAAGAACGACCGCAAGCTCCTGATCGCCATTGGCAGGAGCAGAAAGGCATCCCAATGGCAGAACAAAGAGATGCTGTGGAGCGAGTTTCTGCATAACCTCGCCACCACTACCCGTACCCGTGAAACGGTGACCGACTATGCCGCTATGTCCAAGGCCGACCGCGATACCATCAAGGATGTGGGCGGTTTCGTTGGTGGCTACCTCAAGAACGGCAAGCGCAACAACGCCAGCGTGGTCAACCGCTGTATGCTGTGTCTGGACGCTGACAACGCCGATCCCGGTCTCATGGACGATCTGGATATGATGTTCATCAACGCCTATGCGCTGTATAGCACACACAGCCATACGCCTGAAAAGATGCGCCTGCGACTGATCATCCCGCTGACCCGCACGGTCACCCCGGACGAATATGCTGCTGTTGCCCGTCGAGTAGCCGACGATCTGAACCTCAAGCGTTTCGATCCAACGACCTTTGAACCGGCCCGCCTCATGTACTGGCCAAGCACGCCCGAGGACGGCGAGTTCTTTTTCCATTACGCTGACGAACCCTTTCTCGACCCGGATGAAGTGCTGGATACCTATGCCGACTGGCGGGATGCCTCCCTCTGGCCGACTACTCAGCCGGTGGAGGAACGCATTCGTCACACTGCCGGTAAGCAGGAAGATCCCACCGAGAAGCGCGGCATCATCGGCGCCTTCTGTCGTGCGCATACCATCACCGATGTGCTGGAACATATTCTCTCCGACCGCTATACGCCCACCGAGCAGGATGACCGTTTCACCTTTGTCGGCGGCAGCACTACGGGCGGCTTGGTGATCTACAGCGACAAGTACGCCTTTTCCCATCACGCCACAGATCCCGCAGGCGGCAAGCTGTGCAACGCTTTTGATCTGGTGCGCTGGCATCTGTTCATGCCGGGCGGCACGGCTCCGGACGGTTCGCTGGTCGGTGATGACGCATCTTCCATGAAGCTGATGCAGGAGTACGCATCGAAGGATGAAGCCACCAAACGTCAGCTGGCGGAAGAGCGCCGCGCCCAGGCACTGGAAGAATTCAGCGATCTGGACGCGGATGCCGAGAAAAAGGCCGCAGCCGAGAACGTGAACTGGCAGGACGGGCTGGATATCGACAAGCACGGCAAGGTGAAGGATACCCTTGGTAACCTCGCGCTGATCCTGCGCAACGATCCGAAGCTGAAGGACATCTCCTACAACATCCACCGCAGCGGCATCGACATCCGCAAGAACGCCGATGGCAAGACCACCATCCCATGGACGCAGCTCAAACCCGGCTGGAACGAATCCGACCTCGGTGCAGTACAGATCTACCTTGAGCGCGTGTACGGACTGTACACCCCCAGCAAGCTGAAGGGGATTCTGTTGGCGATCGCAGCCGAGCGCAGCTATCATCCCATCCGTGATTACTTCGCCGCTTTGCCTGCCTGGGATGGTGTTCCCCGCGTGGAGACGCTGTTTATCGACTACCTCGGTTCCCCGGACACATCCTATATCCGCGCCATTGCCCGTAAGATGATGGTCGCCGCTGTCGCCCGCATCTATGTGCCGGGCATCAAATTCGACAGCGTGGTCGTACTCAACGGTCCCCAGGGTATGGGCAAGAGTTCCTTCTTCGCCAAGCTGGGCGGCAAGTGGTTCTCGGACAGCCTGACTATTTCAGATATGAAGGATAAGGCGGCTCCTGAAAAATTGCAGGGGTATTGGATTCTGGAATTGGGCGAGCTGGCCGGACTTAAGAAGATGGATGTGGAAACGGTCAAGGCGTTCATTACCCGCCAGGATGACAAATTCCGCCACTCCTACGGTTACAGCGTAG
>JAZNNV010000258.1:0-3358 GCA_045580465.1 Faecousia sp. | reverse complement strand
AGGGGTAATCCCAGGGGTGGGTCAGACGGTTGTGAATGACGGAGGAAATGTCGTAGTTTTCGCTACTGCCGGCACTTTCCTTTTCAATCATGGATGCGATGATCATGATGTCATAAATATGATAATCCGTACCCAGACGGTCATTCAGGGTCACGATATGCGCCCGAAGCTCTTCGGTGAAAATGTCATCAAAGCGCGCCAGCAAACGGCGGAAGACACCCTTGGCATTGTCGCCCACGTAGAAGTTGTAGGTGTCGGGGTAGAGGAAGCCCTCCAGCGGGTACTCAGCATCGGTCTTGGAGCCCTCCAGGAACCAGTAATCGCTTTGCACCTCGTAGGCTTTCAGCTCGTCGGCGGAGCAGACACCCTTTTCCTCAAGCAGCGCAAAGATCTGGGCGCAGGTGTAGCCTTCCGGGATGGTGACCTTGATGGTCTCACGGTAGGAGGAGGTGGCGGACATGCCGGTGACCAGCGCCTTGTAGTCAAAGAGCGTATTCAGCTCAAAGGTGCCGGAGGAGATCTTGTCTTCCGCGTTGCTGAGGTCGGCATAGAACAGGAACAGCTGCTTGTACTCGATCAGACCTGCGTGATAAAGCTTGTCCGCGATCATCTCAATATCGTCATTTGTGTTGATGGTGATGGTAACAGTCCGATCCTCCCGTCCGAAGGCGAGAATATCGGTGGCACAGATCCACATCAGTCTGCCCAGCGACAGACCGACGGAAACCACGATTCCGATCCAGATCAGCGCCGATACCAGATGGGGGAGACCGAAAAGACCGTAGCTGCTCTTCCACTTGGGACGCACCTTGCGGATGGGGGTGTTGGGATCTTCTTCCTCTTCCTCGTCCTCTTCGTAGTCGTAGTCGTCCTCTTCGTCGTAGTCATACTCCTCATCAACAGCAGGTTCGTCTTCAACCACCGGCTGAACGGGCGGAGGAGTCGGCTTTTGAGGCGCAGGAGGCGTGGGCTCAGCGGGGTCTGCCAGATACCAGTTTTCAGAGAGAATATCGCGCATGATCTTGTCGATCTCATCATCCGTGGCAGCAGCAGGGGCTTCCTCCGGTGTGCTTATTTTCTTGATCGCATCCTCGCCGTAGTCGGAAGATTCCAGGATCTCATCGAGCCAGCTGGTATCGTCCTCAGGGGAGGGTGTCCATTTGTTGTTTTCCATAACGTTCCTCCTGTCAGCGGATCACGATTTGCTGCGCGATGGCATCTGCTGCCTGCGCTCCTTTCAGTGCTTTGATCAGCTCCAGACCGAATTTGACGGCGCAGCCGGCGGATGTGCCGGTGATCAGCTTGCCGTCACGCACAGCGGCGGCATTTTCAATCATCACCGCATCACCTATGCCGCTTTCACAGCCGGGGTAGCAGGTGGCATTTTTGCCGGAGGTGATGCCCAAATCAGCAAGCACCGTGGGTCCTGCACAGATGGCGGCGACGAATTTATCATTTTCCCATGCGAAGGTGAGCAGATCCAGCGCCTTTTGGGAGGCACGGGTGGATGCCACACCGCCCAGACCGCCGGGCAGGATGACCATCTCAAGGTTGGTCAGATCCACTTCGTCCAACATGATGTCTGCCTCAATGCCAATGCGATGACCGCCGTTGACAATCTTGCCGTTGATGCCGACGGTCATGACGTCAACACCGGCGCGGCGCAGCAGATCCAGAGGGGCAATTGCTTCCGTTTCTTCAAAGCCGGTGCCAAGGAGCATGTAAACCATTTTCAGTCCTCCAGACATTGCCGCACAAGGCGGTAGATTTCTTCATGAATATCCTCGATGGAGCGCATCTGACCGTCTTTGACGCAGTCGATGATGCGCCAGCCGTAATACTGGGCGGCGGCGCGACCCATTTCGCGGCAGGTGGCAAGGTAGGTAAGATCCTGCTCGTGGATGTCAGCGGTGGTGTTGGTCGCCTGCTCGCGCTGGCGCATCATTTTTTCGCTGAAATCGGTGGGAACATCCAGATAAATGACCATGTCAGGCGCAGGCATGCCCAGCTTTTCGTACTCAAATTCGTACAGCCACTTCAGGTATTCCTGCCGCTTGTTCTCCGGCTCTTTGGATGCCTGATGGACGGCATTGGAGGTGGTGTAGCGATCGGAGAGGATCAGACCGCCGTTATCATACCACTCGCCCCAGGACTTCTTGTAGGATGCATAGCGATCCACTGCGTAAAAGGCAGAGGCTGCGTAGGCGTTGACGTCGGAAGGCTTTGTGCCGAACTCGCCGCCTAAGTACATACGGATCAGTGCGGAGCTGGGTTCGGAATACTGGGGGAAGACCAGCTTCTGAAAGGCGATGCCCTCCGCGGTGACGCGCTCGGTCAGCTTTTTGAATTGTGTGGATTTTCCGGAACCATCAGTTCCTTCGATGACGATGAGTTTACCCATGATCAAATGCCTCCTGCACACGGCAATACTATTTTATCATAGGATACCACATTTTTTCCCATTTGTCCACACTTACCCTTTTCCATTTTTCTGAAATCGGAAAATCAGTATGTTTTTCTGTTTTTCTTGCAAATCTCGTTGATTATCCCATTTCCCTATGGTACAATATAGAAAAATGCAGCAGGAGGAAAGTATAATGGATTACATGAAACTTCAAAACGGCAGTGACATCCGCGGTGTCGCGCTCGAGGGTATCGAGGGTCAGCACGTCAACCTGACCGAGGAGGTCTGCCGCAACATCGGTCGCGGCTTTGCACTGTGGCTGAAGGAAAAAACCGGCAAAGCTGCGGGCATCCGTGTGGCGGTGGGTCGTGACTCCCGTCTGTCCGGCGAAGCACTGTGCAGCTGGATCTGCGATGCTATGGTGGCAGCGGGTCTGGATGTGACGGATTTCGGCATGGCAAGCACGCCTGCAATGTTCATGGCGACGGTGACCGAGGGCTATGCCTACGACGGCACAGTCATGATTACTGCCAGCCATCTGCCCTTTAACCGCAACGGCTTCAAGTTCTTCACCGCCGGTGGCGGTCTTGAGAAGGGGGACATCAAGCAGATCCTAACCTATGCAGCAGGGGAGGAAACCACCGGCATGCCGGCAGGCTCTTTGATCAGCGGCAGCTTTATGGATACCTATGCCAAGATTTTGGCGGACAAGATCCGCGCCGCAACCGGCGAAGAGAAGCCTTTGGAGGGCTTCCGTATCGTCGTGGATGCCGGCAACGGTGCGGGCGGCTTCTATGTGGACAAGGTTCTGAAGCCCTTGGGCGCAAACACCGACGGCAGCCGCTATCTTGATCCCGACGGCAGCTTCCCCAACCACATCCCCAACCCCGAGGACAAGAAGGCGATGGAAGCCATCCCGGAAGCTGTTTGCGATGCCAAGGCGGATCTGGGCAT
>JAZNNV010000257.1:0-6418 GCA_045580465.1 Faecousia sp. | reverse complement strand
GGAAAGCGCCGGCTTCTGCTTCGGTGTCAACCGCGCTGTTGAAACGGTGGAAAAGGCAGCGGAGCAGGGAGGTCAGGTGGTGACCCTCGGACCAATCATCCACAACCGCCATGTGGTGGAGCATTTTGACAAAATGGGCGTTTCGGTCATCGACAGCCCGGAGCAGGCACAGCCCGGCATGACGGTCATCATCCGTTCTCATGGCGTGTCAAAAGCGGTCTATGAAGCCCTTGAAAAGCGGGGCGTGCAGATCGTGGATGCCACCTGTCCCTTTGTCAAGCGGATCCACGGAATTGTTGAAAAGGCAGAGCTTTCCGGTCAGCTTCCCATCATCATCGGCACCCGCACCCACCCGGAGGTGGAGGGAATTGCGGGCTGGTGCAGTAATTGTCGGGTCTTTGAAACTCCCGAGGAGCTGGAAAACTGGGCACTCAGTGGTGAAATTTCGTGCGATTTGCCCATATGTATGGTCTGTCAGACCACCTCCACAGAAGCATTATGGAAAAAAAGTGTCCAAATCGCAAAAAAACAGTTTACTAACGTAAAAATATTTGATACAATATGCAGAGCAACAGAATTTCGGCAGAGGGAAGCGGCGGATTTGAGCGCTTCCAGTCAGGCAATGGTGGTTGTTGGCGACGCGAAAAGCTCCAACACCGGTCGTTTGGCGATGATCTGCCGGGAACACTGTCAGAAGGTCGTGCTGGTGGACAATGCGTCCGAGCTGCAGCCTGAACTGTTTGACGGTGTTACAAATGTCGGAATCACTGCCGGTGCTTCTACACCGGCGTGGATAATAAAGGAGGTCAATAAGACTATGAGCGAAATTATCAATGCTGATGCTGTACAGGAGGAAAACTTCGAGCAACTCCTCGAGCAGTCCATCAAGACTTTAAATACAGGAGATAAGGTCACTGGTATCGTTACCGCTATCGGCAACACCGAGATCCAGGTCGATCTGGGAACCAAGCACGCCGGCTACATTCCCTATGACGAAGTCAGCGCCGATCCTTCTGTGAAGCCTGAGGACATTCTCCATGTAGGCGACGAGATCGAAGTGTTCGTCGTGCGCGTCAACGATCAGGAAGGCACTGTGCAGCTTTCCAAGAAGAAGCTGGACGGCCTGAAGATTTGGGACGATATCGCTTCTTACGTGGAGGACAAGACTACTGTTGAGGGTGTTGTCACGGAAGAAAACAAGGATGGGCTGGTCGTTACCATCAAGGGCATCCGCGTCTTCATCCCCGCTTCCCAGTCCGGCGTTGCCAAGGGTGGCGACATGTCCGCTATGCTGGGCAAGACCGTGCAGCTGAAGATCACGGAAGTCAACCGTGCCCGCCGCCGCGTCATCGGCTCCATCCGCGCTGTCAACTCCGAGAGCCGCAAGGCTTCCCAGGAGAAGCTGTGGGCAGAGATCGAAGAGGGCAAGAAGTATCACGGTGTCGTGAAGTCCCTGACTTCTTACGGTGCATTTGTTGACATCGGTGGTGTCGACGGCATGGTCCACGTTTCCGAGCTGAGCTGGAACCGCATCAAGACTCCTGCTGAGGTCGTCAGTGTTGGCGACGAGATCGACGTTTACGTCATCTCCTTTGACGCTGAGAAGCGCAAGATCTCTCTGGGCTACAAGACCGCTGAGATGAACCCCTGGAATCAGTTCATGACCGGCTACAATGTCGGTGATGTCGTGGATGTCAAGATCGTCAAGCTGATGACCTTCGGCGCATTCGCAGAGATCATTCCCGGTGTTGACGGTCTGATCCACATTTCTCAGATCGCTGACCGCCGCATCGCAAAGCCTGAGGACGTTCTGGCTGAGGGTCAGGTCGTTCAGGCTAAGATCACCGATGTGGACGCAGAGAACAAGCGTATCTCCCTGTCCATCCGCGCCCTGATCGAGCCCGCTGCAGAAGAAGCTGCAGAAGAGGTCGTTGAAGAGGCTGCAGAGGAAGTCGCTGAAGAAGCTGCTGAATAATTGAAACCTACATACCGGGACCGACATTTGCCGGTCCCGGTATCGTACATTCAGGAGGATTGTTATGGTCAAGCATATTGTTCTTTACACACTCAAGGAAGGCGTCAACAAGCCGGAAGCGGTGGAGATCATTCGATCTGTGCTGGAGCCGCTGGTGGGTAAGATCCCCGGTCTGCTGCATCTGGAGATCCGTCAGGCATTCTCCGGCATGGACTTTGCGCTGTATTCTGAATTTGAAAGTCGCGAGGCGCTGGAAAACTATGCAAAGCATCCGCTGCATCTGGAGGCGAAGGAGCATTTCTGGAGCTTCCTCGAAACCCGTGTTGCCGCGGATTACGATTTCTGAGGTGAGAGCATGAAGGCGATTGTTACAGTTGTGGGAAAAGATCAGGTCGGCATCATCGCAGGTGTTTGCATGAAGCTGGCAGATTACAATGTAAACGTTCTGGACATCAGCCAGACCGTCATGTCGGGCTATTTTACCATGATGATGGTCGCAGACGTGTCCGCTTGTAATGTGCCGCTGGCACAGCTTTGCACCGATATGGAAGAGCATGGCAAAACCAAGGGTCTTTCCATCCGCGTGCAGAGAGAGGATATTTTTGAGGCGATGCACCGCATCTGAGGAACTGATATGCTGAATACGAAAGATATTTTACAGACCCTCGACATGATCGACAAGCGGCATCTTGACATCCGCACGATCACCATGGGCATCAGCCTTTTGGACTGCTGCGATACCGATCTGCAGCGCTGCTGCGACAAGATCTATCGCAAGATCACCCGCTGCGCCAAGGATCTGGTCAGGGTCGGCGAGGAAATCGAGAAGGAATTTGGCATTCCCATCGTCAACAAGCGCATTTCCGTCACGCCAATCGCATTGGTTGCAGGCTCCTGCGAGGCGGAGTCTTACGTTGAGATCGCAAAGACCCTTGATGCAGCGGCAAAGAAGTGCGGTGTCAATTTCATCGGCGGTTTTTCCGCCTTGGTGCAGAAGGGCGCAACGAGCGGCGATCTGAAGCTGATCCGCTCGATCCCCGAGGCGATGAAATGCACGGAACGTGTCTGCGCCAGTGTCAATGTCGGCTCGACTAAGGCGGGTATCAACATGGATGCCGTTGCCGAAATGGGTCGTGTGATCAAGAAAACTGCCGAACTGACTGCAGATAATGACGGTTTGGGCTGTGCCAAGCTGGTGGTTTTTGCAAATGCGGTGGAGGACAATCCCTTTATGGCAGGTGCATTCCATGGTGTCGGCGAGCCGGAATGCGTTTTGAATGTGGGCGTTTCGGGACCCGGTGTTGTTTACCACGCGCTGCAAAGCGTGAAGGGGCAGCCCTTTGATGTGGTTGCTGAAACGGTCAAGAAGACGGCATTCCGCATCACCCGCATGGGTCAACTGGTGGGTCAGGAGGCATCCCGCAGATTGGGCGTGCCCTTTGGCATTGTTGACCTGTCTCTTGCACCCACACCGGCGGTTGGCGACAGCGTTGCCCGCATTTTGGAAGAAATGGGTCTTGAGGTTTGCGGCACGCATGGAACAACCGCCGCGCTGGCACTTCTGAATGATGCGGTCAAAAAGGGTGGTGTTATGGCAAGTAACCATGTGGGCGGTCTTTCCGGTGCGTTTATCCCCGTGTCGGAGGATGAGGGCATGATCGCTGCCGCCCAGAGGGGGACGCAGACCCTTTCCAAGCTGGAAGCTATGACCTGCGTCTGGTCTGTTGGTTTGGATATGATCGCCGTTCCCGGCGATACCAGCGCCGAGACCATTTCTGCCATCATCGCGGATGAAGCTGCCATCGGTATGGTCAATTTCAAGACCACGGCTGTGCGTATCATCCCCGCACCCGGTAAGAAGGTGGGCGACATGGTGGAGATGGGCGGACTTTTGGGAAGCGCGCCGGTGATGCCGGTGCATGGAGAGTCTGCGGCTGACTTCATCGCAAGAGGCGGACGGATCCCCGCGCCGATCCAAAGCCTGAAAAACTAAAAAGTATCCCCATAGGAAGTGATTCCTATGGGGATTTCGTTATCCAAAGATGCCGGTGGAAAGGTAGCGGCTGCCGCTGTCGGGGAGAAGAACCACGATGGTCTTGCCCTTGTTTTCCGGGCGGGCTGCCAGCTCATAAGCAGCCTGCAGCGCAGCGCCGGAGGAGATGCCCACTAAGATTCCCTGCTGCCGGGCGAATGCTTTTGTCTGTGCATAGGCATCCTCGTCGGAAACGGGAATGATCTCGTCAACAAGGGACAGCTCCAGCAGGGGCGGGATGAATCCTGCGCCAATGCCCTGAATTTTATGCGAACCTGCCCTGCCGCCGGTCAGCACCGCGGAGCTTGCCGGTTCAACACCTACAATACGTACAGCGGGGTTCTTTTCTTTGAGATATTTTGCAGTTCCCGTGATCGTACCGCCCGTTCCGATACCGGCGACGAACAGATCGATTTGTCCGTCGGTATCCCGCCAAAGCTCCGGGGCGGTGGTTTCATAATGAGCTTTGATGTTGGCAGGATTGGAGAACTGACCGGGAATGTAGGCATTTCCTGCTTCCTTTGCCAGCTTTTCAGCCAACGCAATAGCTCCGGACATTCCCTCGGCTGCGGGAGAGAGGACGATTTTTGCGCCGTAGGCAGTCATCAGCTGTCGGCGTTCAAGGCTCATATTTTCTGGCATCACGATGGTGATGGCATACCCCTGCGCAGCGGCGATGGCGCACAAGCCGATGCCTGTGTTGCCGGAGGTTGCTTCGATGATCTGCGTATTTTTAGTCAGCAGACCCTGTGTTTTGGCATCCTCGATCATAAAATAGGCGGCGCGATCCTTTACGGAGCCGCCGGGGTTCATGCACTCCAGTTTGCACAAAATCCGGCAGGAGGGGTGGGGAATTTCCAGCAGGGGCGTGTTGCCGATCATATCCGGCATGGATTTTTTCACAGACACAGAAAAAACTCCTTTCCAATTGCGCACTTTCGTGCTATACTGATATACAATCAAAATTGATCGCAGGGGGCGATAATCATGAAGGAACTGACGATGCTGCTTTGGGAGGATTTTCAGCAGCTGCGCCGGATGGACGGCATCCATTGGGGAGAGCTGCCGGATCACGAGGGCGTGAAGAAGCTTCTCAAGCAGCTGCACCGACTGGTCTATTTCCGCGGCACACAGCAGGAGCTGGGACAGATGATCCGAAAGTCCTATGATCTGTTGATGAGCCAGCTGGAGAAGGTGTGTCCCGACGAGGATACCGATCGCATCTGCATGGAATTTTTGGCGAAAATCCCCACTGTCCGCGCTAAGATCGAAAAGGATCTGCTGGCAGCTTTTGAGGGTGACCCCGCTGCCACCGGCTACGACGAGATCGTTCTGGCGTATCCCGGACTTTATGCGATCACAGTTTACCGCCTTGCTCATGAATTATACAAGCTGAATGTGCCGCTGATCCCCAGATCCATGACGGAGCTTGCCCACAGCACCACGGGCATCGATATTCACCCCGGTGCGACCATCGGTGAGTATTTCTTTATCGACCACGGCACGGGTATTGTCATCGGTCAGACGACCATTATTGGCGATCACGTCAAGCTCTATCAGGGCGTGACCCTCGGCGGTCTTTCCACCCGGGGCGGTCAGAAGCTCTCCGGCGCGAAGCGGCATCCCACCATCGAGGATGCGGTGACGATCTATGCCGGCGCGACCATTTTGGGTGGCGAAACGGTGATCGGACGGGGATGCGTCATCGGTGCAAATGCCTTTGTGACCAGCTCGATTCCTGCGAATACCACCGTGACCATGAAGCAGCCGGAGCTGCAGCTGAAAAAGCATCAACAGGAATGAGGGAATGGACCTGCATTGTGCAGGTCCATTTTGTGTTATTTTGCCTGCTTTATGCTCAGGCTGATGCGGTGGCGCTCCTGATCTACGCTTAAAACCACGACCTTGACCACGTCGCCCACCTTCAGAACCTCACTGGGGTGCTTCAGGCGGCGGTTGCACACCTCGGAAATGTGGACAAGTCCGTCCTGATGGACACCGATGTCCACAAAAACGCCAAAGTCGATGACATTTCGGACTGTTCCTGTCAAAACCATGCCGGGCAGCAGATCCTTCATCTCCAGAACGTCCTTTCGGAGGATCGGAGCAGGCAAATCGCTACGGGGGTCACGACCGGGCTTGGACAGCTCTTTGGCAATATCGATCAGCGTCGGCTCGCCGATGGCGCACTCGGCGGCAGCCTTGGCTGTGCCGTAAGCTTCAAGACGCTGGGGAAGGTCGGAAAGATCTTCGGTCTTTGTCAGATCGAACAGCGCCAGCAGCTGCTTGGCGGCATCGTAGGATTCCGGGTGTACGCCGGTGTTGTCCAGCAGCTCCTTGCTTTCCGGCACGCGCAGGAAGCCGGCGCACTGCTGGTATGCCTTCGGTCCCAGCTTCGGCACTTTCTTCAG
>JAZNNV010000256.1:0-5961 GCA_045580465.1 Faecousia sp. | reverse complement strand
TGGTTGACGGCAGCCTTCTCGAAGGTGAACTTGGGCTTGCCGATCTCAGCGACGATGCCGTTGATGAACTTGACGATCTCCATGTTGGTCTCGTGGGCAACACGGATGCACTCGTAGACGATGTTTTCGGGGGCTTCGTTGGCTTCGGTCTCGATCATGACCACCTTCTCGAAGGTGGAAGCGATGCAGACAAAGCACTCGCAAGCCTCGCGCTCGTCAGCGGAGGGGTTGATGACGTAGCGACCGTTCAGGTAAGCCACGTTGGTGGTGGCAACGGGTCCGTTCCAAGGCACGTCGGAAGAAGCGATGGCGATGGAAGCGCCCAGAGAAGCGACGATCTCAACGGGGCAATCGTTGTCGGTTGCCAGCACGGTGCAGGTGACGACGGTGTCGTTGCGCAGCTCCTCGTCGAAGAGGGGTCTCATGGGACGGTCGATGATACGGCTGTTCAGGATGCCGCGCTCGGAGGGCTTGCCCTCACGGCGGTTGAAGGAGCCGGGAATACGACCCACGGAGTACATTCTCTCTTCAAACTCGATGGTCAGAGGGAAGTAGTCGATGCCTGCCTTGGGGATGGGGTTGCAGGTGCAGGTGGTCAGAACCACGGTGTCGCCGTAGCGGCAGATGCACTCGGCGTTGGCAAGCTCAGCGACCTTGCCGGTCTCGACGGTAAAGGTACGGCCGCCGATCTCAGTCTCGAAAATGCGATGATTGGGATACTGTTTGCGAGTAATCATTAGTAGAAACCTCCTTGAAATTTTGGGTGATGGGAATTACAAATTACAAGTTACAAATTATAAATTGGACAGCCAATACAATTTGTAATTGTGAATTTGTAATTCTGAATTGGTTTTTCGGGAGGTTTAGCACTTGAAACTAACGCCGAAATTCAGCATCACTTTCAACTGCTAAATCGCTCCCAATGTTCGATGGTGTTGTAGGCGGGTGCTTGCTCCCGCCGGGCATTATGCTTTAACAAAATGCCGCACCGTAAGGTGCAAATAAAAATTTGCAGAAAATTCGACCTCGACGGGCGAATTTTCTGATGGCGGGAGCAAGCACCCGCCCTACGCTTTTGTTCCGCAGTAAGAAAAAAGGGCGACGGTATCCGTCGCCCTTTCACATTCTTACTTACGGATACCCAGCTTGGCGATCAGAGCACGGTAACGGTTGATGTCCTTCTTTGCCAGATAGTCCAGCATGCTGCGGCGCTTACCAACCATCATCAGCAGACCACGACGGGAGTGGTTGTCATGCTTATGAACGCGCAGGTGATCGGTCAGCTCGTTGATGCGAGCGGTCAGGATAGCGACCTGAACTTCGGGAGAGCCGGTGTCGCCTTCGTGGGTTGCATTGTCCAGGATGACCTGGGTCTTCTTTTCCTTGAGAATCATTGTTATTTACCACCTTTTTTGAATTTACCTCGCGCCAAGTAGAGGGTCGGTGTCTTCCCAAAACTGAGCTGCGGGCATAGAAATATCGTCTGGTCATAGCCAGCCCGAATATCTTATCACAAGTTTTCCCAAAAGTAAAGGGAAATTTTCAACTTTTCAAACAATTTTCCGCATTCAGGGCAATAATTCACGGACAACAGCGGCGTCCCGCTGAATCTGCTCCCGCAGCGCTTCCAAGGAGTCGAATTTCTGCTCCGGGCGGAGGAACTTGTAAAACTGCAGGGTGATGACCTTGCCGTACAGATCGCCGTCAAAGTCCAACAGCCACGGCTCAACGGTGACGTGATGTCCCTCCACCGTGGGGCGGGTACCGATGTTGGTCACCGCAAGATACTCCTTGCCTTCTGCAATCGCTTTGCAGGCGTACACACCGAATTTGGGCACGACCACCTCGTCAGGAAGGGCAATATTGGCGGTGGGGATGCCGATGGTGCGGCCAAGCTGCCGTCCGCGGATCACCTCGCCGCTCAAAATGTGGGGATGACCCAAGAATTTCGCCGCCGTTTCCACATCGCCGGCTTCGATCAGGGTGCGGATGTGGGTGGAGGAGATGCGGATACCGTCCAGCGTCTGCTCCGGCACGATGATGCAGGGCAGATTGCGCTCCCGACAAAACTCCGCCAAACGCTCCGCGTTTCCCTCGCCCCGGTGACCGAAACGGAAATCGTCACCGCAGACGAAGCCGATGGCGTCACAACTGAGCAATTCTTCCAGAAAAGACTGCCAAGAGGTTGACATAACTTCTTTTGTGATGGGGTAGCTGAAGATCGGACCGATGCCATACTGCCGCAGCAAAAGCATGCGGTCGTCTTTGGAGTTGATCAGCGCCGGGGGCGTGGCGAACAGACTCATGGGATGCTGCAAAAAGGTGATGGCGCAGGGCGTGGCATCGTATTCTGCCGCCAGCTGCACACACGCCTTGATCAGCGCCTGATGTCCCAAATGCACCCCGTCAAAAAAACCAAGGGCGAAAATTTTTTTCATGTTGTGTTACCACCTCAAGGATAGTAGATCTCTTGCCTCTCCCTTTGGGAGAGCCAAGATTTCTCAGAAAACTAAACCTCAAAAAAGCTCTTGATAGTTGACATAACATTGTCTTCGACTTTGCTCAATGCCAAAAAATCGCCGTTTTCGCCATAGACCCGGTACGTTCCCTCTCCGATGGGCAGCGTGAAGGAGTTGCCGTTGCGGCAGCGGGCTTCCTGCTTTGCCGTCAGGGTCACGGCAGGATGGTTGCGGAACATGGAGTCCACCGGGCGAAGGTATTTTTCCGGCGTTTCGGAGTCCAGCAGCTCCTGCAGCGGCACGGCTTCGTGGATGCCGTACTCCCCTGCCTGCACCCGCCGAAGTGCTGCCATGCAGCCGCCGCAGCCCAGTGCTGCGCCGATGTCCTTGCAAAGGGTGCGGATATACGTACCCTTGGAGCAATGTACCCGCAATTTGATGCCCTCGGCATCCATACCCAGAAGGGTCAGCTCGTGGATGGTGATGGGACGGGGCTGACGCTCCACCTGCCTGCCCTTGCGGGCAAGATCGCAGAGCTTCTGTCCGTCCACCTTGAGGGCGGAGTACATGGGCGGGATCTGCAGGATTTCGCCCCGGAATTGGGGCAAAACCGCCTCCAGCATTTCGCCGGTGACGAAGGCGTCCTGCTCGGTCAGCACCGTGCCGGTGATGTCCTCGGTGTCGGTGGTGATGCCGGGGCGCAGCAGGGTCTCGTAGATTTTTTCCGCGTGTTCAAAAAATTCCACACCCCGGGTGGCTCTGCCCACGAAAACCGGCAGAACACCCGTCGCCATGGGGTCAAGGGTGCCGCCGTGACCGATGCGCCGGGTGTTGAAGACCCGGCGCAGCCGGGCAGTCACGTCCTGACTGGTCCAGCCTGCCGGCTTGTCAATGATTACAATTCCGTTCATAGGGTTACCTCAAAGCAGGATTTCTTTGGTTATGGATAGCCAAGGCTCCCTTGTGTAAAGGGAGCTGTCAGCCCAATAGGCTGACTGAGGGATTGTTGTTCTTGATACATTACAACCCCTCCGTCAGAAATCAGAGATTTCTGACACCTCCCCTTACACAGGGGAGGCTTCATTACTGCTCACTATTCTCGCCCTTGTCCAGAGAGTTGATCAGCTCCAGCATTTTTGCGCCGTAGGTGATGGAGTCGTCGTGAGACCACTGCAGCTCCGGGGTGTAGCGCAGATTCAGCTCCCTGCCCAGCTCCCGGCGCAGGTAGCCGGAGGCAGACTGCAGACCTTTGATGGCGTCTTTTGCTTTATCCTCCTCCAAAAAGCTGACGTAGATCTTCGCAAAGCGAAGGTCGGGGGTGGTTTCCACCCGGGTGATGGAGATCATGGTGCCGCTGACACGGGGGTCTTTCAGACCGCGCAGTATGTCCGCCAGTGCCTTTTGGATCTCCTCATTGATGCGATTGATACGATTGGATGCCATATTACATCCTCCTAATTCATAATTACAAGTTACAAATTATAAATTATCCTCAATTTATCATTTGTAATTTTGAATTTATAATTGAGATAACAATTCTCGCCGCACCGCTTACACGGCGCGGCGAGGAAATTTGTTATCGTTTGACTTCCTGCATGGCGAAGCATTCGAAAATGTCGCCTTCCTTGATGTCATTGAACTTTGCGATGCTCATGCCGCACTCGTAGCCGGCGGTGACTTCCTTGACAGCGTCCTTGAAACGCTGCAGAGAGCCGACCTCGCCCTCGTGGATGACGATGTTGTCACGCAGCACGCGAACCTGCGCGTCGCGGGTGATCTTGCCGTCCTTGACCATACAGCCGCAGACCGTACCGACAGCGGAGACCTTGTAGGTCTGGCGCACCTCGGCGTGACCGATGACCACTTCCTCAAACTTGGGCGCGAGCATGCCCTCCATGGCTGCCTGAATTTCGTCGATGGCATCGTAAATGACCCGATAGAAGCGCATATCGACAGCGGTTCTCTGGGCGCTTGCCTGAGCGCCGGCATCGGGACGGACGTTGAAGCCCACGATGATCGCGCCGGCGGTGGAAGCCAGCAGAATGTCGCTTTCGTTGATGGCACCGACGCCGGTGTGGATGACCTTGACGCGGACTTCCTCGTTGGAGATCTTCTCCAGCGAAGCCTTCAGAGCCTCGGCAGAGCCCTGCACGTCCGCCTTGACGATCAGGGACAGCTCCTTCATCTGACCCTCCTGCATTCTTGCAAAGAGGTTGTCGAGGGTAACCTTGCTCTGAGCGTTGGCGGCGGCATCCTTGGCTGCCTGCTTCCGCTGCTCTACCAGCTCACGCGCCATGCGCTCGTCAACAACGGCGTTGAACTCATCGCCGGGGGCGGGAACGTCTGCAAGACCGGTGATCTCAACGGGAACGGAAGGACCGGCAGTCTTGACGGTGCGACCCTTGTCATTGGTCATGACGCGGACACGACCCACAGCCGTACCTGCGATGACGATGTCGCCCTGCTTCAGAGTGCCGTTTTGCACCAGCAGCGTTGCGATGGGACCGCGGTTCTTGTCCAGGCGGGCTTCGATGACCGTACCCTTGGCACGGCGGTTGGGATTTGCCTTCAGCTCCTGCACCTCAGCGGTCAGCAGAACCATTTCCAGCAGCTCCTCAAGACCCATGCCGGTCTTTGCGGAGATGGGCACGATGATGGTATCGCCGCCCCATTCCTCGGGGATCAGGTCGTACTTGGTCAGCTGTTCCTTGATCTTGTCGGGGTTGGCGGTGGGCTTATCCATCTTGTTGATGGCAACGATGATGGGAACTTCAGCCGCCTTGGCATGGTTGATAGATTCGATGGTCTGGGGCATGATGCCGTCGTCCGCAGCGACGACCAGAATGGCGATGTCCGTGGACTTGGCACCGCGGGCGCGCATGGAAGTAAATGCCGCGTGACCGGGGGTGTCCAGGAAGGTGACCATGCTGCCGTTTACATCCACGGTGTAAGCACCGATGTGCTGGGTGATGCCGCCGGCTTCGCCGGAGGTGACAGAGGTCTTGCGGATGGCGTCCAGCGTAGAGGTCTTGCCGTGGTCGACGTGACCCATGACCACCACGACGGGTGCGCGGGTGACCAGCTCTTCTGCGGTGTCCTCATGTTCTTCGATCAGCTGCTCCTCGATGGTGACGGTGATCTCACGCTCCACCTTGCAGCCCATTTCCGTCGCCACGTACTCTGCGGTGTCGAAATCGATGGTCTGGTTGATGCCTGCCATGACGCCGTTCTTCATCAGAAGCTTGATGACCTCACCGGCAGTCTTCTTCATGCGGCTTGCCAGCTCACCGACGGTGATCTCGTCGGGGATCTTTACGGTGACGGGAGCCTTGCGAGCCAAGTCGGATCGTAGCCATGTCGTTCTGTGAGCCAAGGAGTTGTGTGATGAAATTGTCTTCCAAGACCGCTTGGCCTCCGACTTGCGGTCTTCTTCATCCGGCTGGCCAGCTCACCGACGGTGATCTCGTCGGGGATCTTTACGGTGACGGGAGCCTTGCGAGCC
>JAZNNV010000255.1:0-3754 GCA_045580465.1 Faecousia sp. | reverse complement strand
AGAACAAGGAGGATTCGCATGGAGTTCTCATCATTTTTTCCTGTATGGAATCGTCTGACGGTTCAGCAGCAAGCTGTTCTTTCGGGCAGTGTTTTCAGCCGAAAGGTGAACAAGGGCGATGTGATTCACAATGGCGATGCGGACTGCACCGGACTTCTCCTTGTCCGTAGCGGTCAGCTTCGGGCATTTATCCTGTCTGAGGATGGGCGTGAGATCACCATCTACAGGCTGTTTGAACGCGATCTTTGTCTGTTTTCTGCATCCTGCATGATGCGCTCCATTCAGTTCGACGTTGTAATTGAAGCGGAGAAGGATACCGAACTTTGGGTGGTTCCTGCTGAGACCTACAAGCAGCTCATGGATGAATCTGCGCCTCTGTCCAACTTTACCAACGAAGTCATGGCGACAAGATTTTCCGACGTCATGTGGCTTGTTGAGCAGATCATGTGGAAAAGCTTTGACAAGCGTTTGGCTGCTTTCCTGCTGGAGGAAGCATCTATCGAAGGCACGAACGAACTGAAGACCACCCATGAGATCATTGGCAATCACATGGGCAATCCCCGCGAGGTTGTCACCCGCATGCTGCGCTATTTCCAGAATGAAGGCATGGTGAAGCTGTCGCGTGGAACGATAGAGATCACGGATCAGAAGAAACTGGAAGAATTGAGTGAATAACGGTCGAATGTCCGCCGGTGCAGAACACATGGCGGACATTCGCTGTTTTTCTATAGATCGCCGGTATTACAGGATCTCGTTCAGAACATATCCTGCTTCCTCAATAGCATATCTGAGGGTTTCGTCTGCAACGATCGGATCAATTTTTACCTTGGCCGATTTATTTTCAAGGCTCACGATCACTTCCTGAACGCCGGGGATCGCTGCCAGCGCTTTCTGAACATGCATCACGCAGTGATCGCACATCATACCTTCAATGCTCAATGTTTTTCCATATATGAATCTCCTTCTTTGCCTATACGCGCCGCCATTGCGGGGGCGCTGTTGTTTTGCCCGTGCGCTGTGTGCCTGGGTCTGAACCACCTGAGCCGCAGCGCGTTGGTTACTACGAAGACCGAACTGAAGCTCATGGCGAAAGCACCGATCATAGGATTCAGCTTCAGCGCGAAGGGAATGAAGAACAGCCCTGCGGCAATAGGGATACCGATGATATTATAGATGAACGCCCAGAACAGATTCTGTTTGATATTGCGGATAACGGCTTTGCTGAGTTGAATGGCGATGGCGACGTCCAGCAAATCGCTCTTCATCAGGACGATGTCCGCAGATTCGATGGCCACGTCCGTTCCCGCTCCGATGGCGATGCCGACATCTGCCCGTGCCAGAGCGGGCGCATCATTGATGCCATCGCCCACCATGGCAACTTTCTTGCCTTCGCTCTGCAGGCGGCGGATCTCCTGTTCCTTATCCTGGGGAAATACATCAGACACAACCCTGTCAACGCCTACCTGACGGCGGATGGCCTCTGCGGTTTTAGCGTTGTCGCCGGTGAGCATAACCACTTCAATGCCCATGTCGGACAGTTCCTGCACAGCCTGCCTGCTGGTGGGTTTTACAACATCTGCCACTGCGATCATGCCAATCAGCTGTCCCGCACGAGCGAAAAACAGCGGAGTTTTTCCGTTTGCCGCCAGTGTTTCTCCCTGATTGAGAAGTGTTCCGTTAGGTATACCATGCGACTTCATCAATCGGGCATTTCCTGCCAGACAGAGTTGATCATCAATGACTCCGGTAATTCCCTGACCGGGAATCTGCTTAAAATCACTGACGTTGAAATACGATACTTCCCGTTTTTCTGCCTCGGTGACAATGGCGTCTGCCAGTGGATGCTCCGACAGCTTTTCAATCGATGCTGCAATCTGCAGCAGTTCATTTTCCGTAATCCCCTCGCTGCAAATGATATTCGTAACTTCAGGTTTTCCCTGAGTGATGGTACCGGTCTTGTCCAGAACAACCGTATCAATGCCGTGTACCGTTTCCAGCGCCTCTGCTGACTTGATCAGGATGCCGTTTGCTGCGCCCTTTCCGGTGCCTACCATGATGGCGGTAGGTGTTGCAAGCCCCAATGCGCAGGGGCAGGAAATAACCAGTACAGAGATACCGATGGAAAGCGCAAACTCCAGTCCGTAGCCTGCCAGCAGCCAGACGATGGTGGATATCGCGGCGATTCCGATCACTATGGGAACAAAGATCCCGCTGACTTTATCTGCGAGCTTGGCAATGGGCGCTTTGGAGCTTGTAGCTTCATCTACAAGGCGGATTATCTGCGCCAGAACAGTGTCTTCACCGATCTTGGTGGCCTGCATCTTAATATAGCCCGATTTCAGTATGGCAGCGCCTATGACCTTATCTCCGATGTGCTTTTCCACCGGGATGCTCTCGCCGGTCAGGGCGGATTCATCTACGGAGGAGGAGCCCTCGAGCACTATGCCGTCCACCGGAATGGATTCACCGGACTTGACGATGATCGTCTCTCCTGATTGCACCTCTTCTACCGGGATCTCCAGTTCTCTGCCATCCCGTATAACGGTGGCGATCCTGGCGGCCAGATTCATCAGCTTGGTAATGGCTTCGGAAGTCTTGCCCTTTGCACGGGCTTCAAGTGTCTTTCCGAGGGTGATCAGAGTAAGTATCATGCCCGCCGATTCGAAGTACAAGTCCATCATAAAGGTGTGGACCAGCTCCATGTCTCCGCGCCCCATGCCGATCCCGATCTTGTAGATCGCATAGACGCCATATACCGTTGCGGCGCTGGAGCCGATAGCGATCAGTGAGTCCATATTCGGAGCGCCGTGAAACAGGGCCCTGAAGCCTGTCTTGAAATACTTGCTGTTGATGACCAATACCGGGAGCAGCAGAAGAAACTGCGTGAAAGCGAAGGTCATCCCATTTTCCATGCCCAGCAGCCATCCGGGAAGCGGCCAGTTCATCATATGTCCCATGGAGACATAGAACAGCGGAATGGTGAACAGTGCGGAGAGGAACAGCCGCCGCTTCATTGCTTGATACTCCGCCTGCGCCGTATTTGCAGCCGCAGTCTCCGGATGCCTGGCCGCATCGCTCCGATGCGGAGCAGACGTTTGCGGAATGGCTCCATATCCCGTGTTTTCTACAGCGGCGACGATACCGGCAGTATCCAGCGAATGTTCATCGTAGGAGACCACCATGCTGTTTTTCAGCAGGTTCACAGATACTTCGCTCACACCAGGCAGCTTTCTTACGCATTGTTCCACTCTGGTGGAGCAGGCTGAGCAGGTCATACCCGTTATATCAAACTTTTCTTTATTCATATTCAGCCCTTCTTTCCGTAATTATCTCTTGTATGGCTTTATGATAACCAATTTGCAGGGCTGTTTCTGTGATAACATCACGATATCGAAAAAGCAGCAGCCACGCATACCAATGAGAAACGTGGCTGCTTTTCTGTATTCACTTGTCCATACCGCAGGCATAAGCCGTTCCGATCAGCGCGGGATCATTCATGACCGCATCGTAGAACCGGAATCCTCCGGCGAAATTATAGGCTTCATAGCCGTTGCCCTCCAGAATACGGCTGGCAATGTAGCTTCTCAGGCCGCTCTGGCAGATGACATAAACCGGCTTGCCTTTTTCGACCTCATCCAGACGATCGCGCAGCTCGTCAACGGGGATGTTTCTGAAGCCGTCGATGTGTCCCCGGGAGAATTCAGCTGCGGTTCTGGTGTCCAGCAGCGTAACGCTTCCGTCGCGGGGCAGCTTT